>DATMZQ010000024.1:0-7991 GCA_035573615.1 Burkholderiales bacterium
CGCCTGGCGTGTGCGCTTCGCGCTGCAGAATACCGGTTGGCTACCGAGCTATGTGACGAAAATGGCCAAGAACAGGAAGCTCGCGCGGGGGGTTGTATGTGAAATCGAACTGCCGAAAGAGGCGCGACTCGAGACCGGCAAGCAGCGAGAGGAACTGGGCCAGCTTGAGGGCCGTGCGTACAAATCGGCTGCTGCCAATACCTGGGCCGGATCCAGCGCGGATGAAACGGACGAGCGCGTGAGCGTCGAATGGGTCGTGTGCGCGCCCATCGGGACCAGCATCAAACTGCTTGCGCGTCATGAGCGGGCTGGCGTCGCAACCACTCGCGTAACGCTCGAATGAATAACCTGTCATGACAACTTCCCGGGCAACCATCAATACCATCGGCGCAGCTTTCTTCGCCACGGCGCTTCCCCCTCTTGCCATTGCCCTCGGCTGGCTCATTGTGCCGTCGGAAAGCCTTCCTGTTCCGCTCTGGACCATGGGTTGTGGCGGCGCGGCGCTCGCTTTCGCCGGATTAGCGCTGCTCATGCCGGAATATTTGCCCGGGCCGCGCGGCATACTTGCGGCGTTGTCGATTACCGCTCTTGCCGGAATTTTCAATTGGATTGCCTTCGGACATTTCCAGGGCGGATGGCGCTTTATGCTCGAGTCCTTGATGAATTCGCTGGCCTTGCGACACAATGCAGCCCACAACGTCGTGGTGCTGTTCGCGGTCTTGTTGAACTTGCTGGCGTTGCTGGGCTGGACACAGTGGTTCCGGGAGATGACGCGCAGGGATGGAACGCCCCTCAAGAGCCTCGGACGAAAAGCCCGTTCCAAACGAAAACCGGCAGACACCGGCGCGTCAGCACAGGATTAAACGGACGGGACACCAAAGGAAACGGCTTATGCGGCGAATTGCTTTGATCGTGATGTTCATGGTTGTGGCGGCGTACAGCACGACACCAAGTCATGCCGAAGATGGAAATAAGCAACATTCCACAGACCGATTCAAATCGGATGTAAAGGCAGTCGGCAAAGGCGCCAAAGATGCGGCCGTGGACGTGGGCCACCAGATCGCCACCGGCACAAAGAAAGCTTATAAGAGTGCGAAAGACAAAATCAAGAAAGACGCCAAAGACGGCAAGCCCGGTGATGGCAGCCTCGCCAGCAAAAACGATGCGCTGCCAGCTGTGACATCAGGCAGAAAGCCGAACTAGCGCCTCATACGAAACGATTCTGTGTGGCCGGTCACGGCACATCGGCCGGCACGGCGGGACGCGTGTAGTGCAAGGCGGCGGCCATCAGGGCAATGATCAGCACATTCACCACAATGACCACGACAATGACCCAGTTCGCTTCATTGAACAACTCGAAAATTTCCAGAGGCAGGTAAATCGCCGCGCTGCATGCGACCAGCCACTCCCCCCAACGCCTTTCGAACCATAAGCCGTACGCCATCAGAAAGCGAAGCCCTGCATAAACGGCTGCAAATCCAGCGAAAGCCCACAGCTGCCCATAGGTGACGTGTGAGGTGACGGACAGAAGCATGCGCGCGAAGCGGCTGGCAGGATTGATATGCAATACCGCAATGATTTGCCCGCCAACATACTCAATATAGCGATGAAGTCCAAGCACCAAGCCGATGCCGATGAGCAAGACCAGGACTCCCTTGAACGCCTCGTAAATCGCGACGGCGCGCAACGTTCGAGCTAACCGCACTGGCACGCTCCTCGCACAGATTTGTCAGAACGCAGCGACTGGTTTGCAAAGCCGCGATCCCGGTCCGCGCGGACTCCATTGCAACAGTTGCGCATCGCAAATAACGGCCGGGGGTGGAAACGTATAGATACCTACGGTAGCCCCGAGTTCCGACTCAAGTGTGACGCGGGAATGCGCTTCATCCGGAGCGCGCCACTGGATTTTGCGCTATTCGACATCGACGGCCCGGCCGCTGCCTAGTGACTGGGTAAGTGCAATGCCGATGCGAGTCGCTTCAGTCGCATCGCGCAAGGTCACCGGCACTGGACGATCATCGAGCACGGCGTCCACAAATGCTTGCGCCTCAAGCTGGAAGGCTTCCGCAAAACGCTCATAAAAAGTTGGCGTGCACTCATTGCGCACTCCCTGGGCATCGGATATCTCCACCCGGTCGATGCGGGGATTCTGGCCGACCATCAATCGACCCCGCGTACCCACTATTTCGGACAACGTTTCATGCCCATGCGCCATGGTCCGCGATGCATAAAAGCAGGCAATTTGTCCATCGCGGAACTCGCAGATGGCCACGCCGTTATCGACGTCTCCGCATTGAGCCAGCCCCTGGTGGATCGCGATGGTGCCGGCGGCATAGACCCGTACAGCGGCACCAGCGCCTAGAAACCAGCGCGCAACATCGATATCGTGGACGCACATGTCGAGCATGGCGCCGCCGCTGGTTGGAGCAAATTTCACGAAAAATCCGCTTGGATCGTTCTGGTCGGCGGTTTGTGAACGCACCAGGAAAGGCCGGCCAATCAAACCTGCCTTGACTTTCGCATAGGCATCGCAATAGCTGGGATCGAAACGGCGGACAAAACCAATCATTACTTTCTGCTCCGAGTACCTGGCGGCTTCTTCCTCGACCTTCAGGCAATCCGGAATATTCAACGCGAGCGGTTTCTCGGAAAAAACGTGCTTGCCCGCGTGCAAGCCCTGGACGATCTGGTCGGCATGCAACGTGGTTGGCGTCACCAGGAAGACCGCATCCAATTCCGGATGTGCGAGCAAGTCCTTGTAATCGCCGTAAAGATGTTTTACGCCAAGCTTATCGCGCGCCCATTCCAGTTCGCCCGCTATCGGGCTGCAGGCTGCAACCAACTCGGCACGCAGCGTCCGGTGCGCAAGGTTGAAAGCGTGGCGTTGCCCCATGCGGCCGATACCGGCAATGCCAACCCGAAGCGGAGCATTCATCATGGCAATCTCCCTGGGATATTTGCTGCAGAACAAACGCGGACCATAGCGCCGGCTCCGCGGGAAAAACTTAGGTAGAACGCCTGCATTTCCTGTTGCCCAGTCCGATTGTCTTCGATGATACCAACGGTAAAAAGCAGTGACGGCAAGTTTGTTTCGCTTTACACAGGGCGCTACAACGTGACAACGCGCCCCTCTTGCCAGGAACGCGTTGCCGCATCGGCAAGTTCGAGCGCCCTCACACCATCCTGCAAAGTTGTCTTGACCGGCGTGCCTTGGGCCAATGCATCGAAGAAATGCGCGATTTCGAGTGCGTACGCAGTGCGATAACGCTCGAGGAAGAAATGCTCAGGCTTGTCCGCGCTGACGCTCGACGCCGTGTGCGCGAAAACTTGCGTCGGCCGGTGGTTGCCAGCCTGCAACTGTCCCTTCGGACCGAGTACTTCGAAGCGCTGGTCGTAACCATACGCGGCGCGGCGGCTGGTATTGATCTGGCACAAGCGCCCGGCTCTCGTGCGAATCGTGACAGCGGTGGAATCAACGTCCCCCGCTTCGCCGATTTCCTTTTGGACAAGGCAGCTGGCGCTGGCATGCACACTTTGCGCTTCATCCCCCAGTATCCATCGGAACAGATCGAAGTCATGGATCAGCATGTCCCTGAAAATGCCACCCGAGACCTTGATATAGCTGATCGGCGGTGGGCCGGGATCGCGGCTGGTGATGATCAGCATTTCCGGATTGCCAATTTCACCTGCGTCGAGACGCTGCTTGAGGGCAGCGAAAGTCGGATCGAAGCGTCTCTGGAATCCGATCATGCACAGCACACCGGCTTTGGAAACAGATGCGGCGCAAGCGAGCGCGCGCTCCAGCGCCAGGTCGACCGGCTTTTCGCAGAAGATCGCTTTGCCCGCCGCTGCGGCACGATCAATAAGTGCGGCATGGGTATCGGTACTCGATGCAATAACGACGGCCTTGATCGCCGGATCCTTGAACGCAACGTCGCTGTCCGCCACACGCGCTGCATGGCGTTGCGCCAGTTCCCCCGCCGCGGCGCCGTTGATATCGATTACGTATTTGAGCCGAACCCCGGATTGTGCCACTAGATTGGCGCCGTGGATCTTGCCGATGCGCCCAGCGCCGAACAGCGCCACTTCGATCATGTTTCCTCCGGGTCAATTATTTCCCTGCGGCGCGAATTGCTGCATCGCGGTGCAATGACGTTGCACCAAGGGGCAAGGAAGATTGTACGAAGTTTTAGCCAGGGTGGAAAATATCGACTTCTACCGGGGAATGAATCAACGACGCGCCCGTGCATCGTTCATGGGGCTTACGGAGGCAGGCATGGGAGGAAAGATCCGCTTGACCATGGCGCAGGCACTCGTGCGCTATCTCGCTCGCTTGCGCACCGATCTGCCGGGCGATGTGCCGCTGTTTGGTGGCGTGTTCGCAATCTTTGGTCATGGCAATGTCGCCGGCATCGGCGAAGCGCTGTATCAGGTGCGCGACCAGTTGCCGACATACCGCTCGCACAATGAACAGGCGATGACACTGAGCGCAGTCGCTTTCGCCAAATCACATATGCGCCGTCGCATGATGGCTTGCACCACATCGATCGGGCCGGGGGCAACAAACATGGTGACCGCGGCAGCGGTTGCCCACGTCAACCGATTGCCTGTGCTGTTGCTTCCCGGTGACATCTTCGTCTCGCGCGCACCGGATCCGGTATTGCAGCAAGTGGAGGACCTGCACGACGGTGGCATATCGGCGAACGATTGCCTGAAGCCTGTTTCGCGTTATTTCGACCGCATCGTGCATCCGCAACAATTGCTGACTGCGCTACCGCGCGCCATTCACGTGCTGACCGATCCGGCGTTGTGCGGTCCAGTCACGCTGGCCCTGCCGCAAGACGTTCAAACGATGGCGTACGACTGGCCGGAAGAATTCTTTTCTCCGCACAGGATCACGCTGCGCATGCTGTCTCCTGCGCCTTCAGAATTGCGCGAAGCGGCCGCTACACTGAAACAGGCAAAGCGGCCCCTATTGGTTGCGGGCGGCGGCATCCTTTACGGCGACGCTACTGGCGTATTGCGCGACTTCGCCGAGGCGCATGGTGTACCGGTAGCGGAAACGCAAGCCGGAAAAGGCGCTCTGCCATGGGATCACGCATTGCAACTTGGCTCGTTGGGCGTCACCGGATCGACCGCCGCCAATGCAATTGCGCGCGATGCCGATCTGGTGTTCGCGGTCGGCACGCGGCTGCAGGATTTCACAACTGGATCACATTCGCTATTCACTCAGGCAAAACTGCTGAACCTCAACGTCAACGGCTTCGATGCGACCAAGCTGGGCGGGTTGCCACTGCAGGCTGATGCACGTTCCGGTTTGCAGGCACTCGACATGGCGCTGCCCGGCTGGAAAGCCGACGCCCGCTGGACGGCACAAGCGGCGCAGTTGGCAACGCAGTGGCGGACAACGGTAGATTCAATCACCGGCAACCGGGACGTCAAGCTGCCTTACGAGGGAGAAGTCATCGGCGCGGTACAGCGTTCCTCACCGAACTCGGCGGAACGAGACATCGTGGTGTGTGCCGCTGGGGGTCTGCCCGGCGAATTGCATAAGTTGTGGCGCACATCGCTACCCGGCGGCTATCACCTCGAATACGGTTACTCGTGCATGGGTTACGAGATCGCCGGAGGGCTTGGCGTGAAAATGGCCCGGCCGGATCGCGAAGTCATCGTCATCGTCGGTGACGGCAGTTATCTGATGATGAATTCCGAAATCGCCACGTCGATCATGCTCGGCCTCAAACTCGTGATCGTGTTGCTCGATAACCGTGGATACGGCTGCATCCACCGCCTGCAGGAAGCCTGTGGGGGTGCCCCCTTCAACAACCTGTTCGACGATGGAGTTGCAACAGCAAACGGCGCACCGCGCATCGATTTCGTCGCGCACGCGCGCGCAATGGGCGCTAATGCGGAAATGGCCGACGACATCGGCGCGCTGGAGGCAGCGCTCAGGCGCGCACGCGCTGCCAACCGAACTTCGCTGGTGTGCATTGCCACCGACCCGAAGCGTACGACGCTGGAAGGCGGCTGGTGGTGGGAAGTCGCGGTACCGGAAGTGTCGTCACGCAGTGAGGTCACAGTCGCACGCAAGTCTTACGAACAAGGCAAGCAGCAGCAAAAACCATGAGCCGTAATTCATTCGACGTAAAGATCGGGATCAATCCCATATCGTGGGCGAACGATGATCTACCCGAACTCGGCGGCGACACGCCACTGGAGCGCATCCTGTCAGAAGGCAGCGCCATCGGCTACCGGGGCTTTGAACTTGGCAATAAATTCCCCCGCGAGCCGGAGATGCTGCGCAAAGTGCTCGCACAATATGGGGTGGAACTGGTGTCCGGGTGGTATTCCGGCCAACTTGCACGGCGTTCTGTAGACGACGAAATCGCTGCCGCCAGTTCGCATGTGCAATTGCTCGCGAAGAATGGCGCCAAGGTGATGGTCTACGGCGAAGTCGCCGATTCCATCCAGGGCAAGCAGGACATGCCACTATCGCGGCGCCCCCAGTTCACTGGCGATACGCAATGGCGCGATTATGCAGGCAGGCTTGACGCCTTCGCTCACTACACGTCATCACGAGGGATCAAGCTGGCCTACCATCATCATATGGGCGCTTACGTGCAGTCCGGCGCGGACATTGACCGCCTGATGTCGCTCACCGGCTCGCAGGTCGGCCTGTTGCTCGACAGCGGCCACCTAAGCTTTGCCGGCTCTGATCCACTGGCTGTGCTTAACAAGCACATCGCCCGCGTTTGTCACGTGCATTGCAAGGACGTGCGCCCCAGCGTACTGGGGCAAGCGTACAAAGAGGACTGGAGCTTTCTGCAGGCGGTATTGAAAGGAGTCTTCACCGTTCCCGGCGATGGCGCGATCGATTTCCGATCGCTTCTGGTCCGGCTGCAACAGCACGGCTATCGCGGCTGGCTGGTGGTCGAAGCCGAACAGGATCCTGCGCTGGCACCCAGCTACCAATATGCGCAGATGGGATTCCGCCATCTGTCCGCGCTGGTCAATTCGTACGTTGCCGGGTAAAAATGCGCTGCATAAAAAGGCCACCGCACGAGCGGTGGCCTTTTTTGGACCCTGCTTTTACTTCGCGATGCAGGTTGCCGCGTTTTCCGGCTCACAAACATCGAGGCCAGTATAGATCGGATCTGCAACTTTCTTTTTGTCCACCAAGTCCTTGAGCACGAACATCGACTTGTAGCCCATATCGAAGGGACGCTGCCCGACCTGGCCGTGGCTGTATCCGGCCTTCATCAGATCCATTTGCATCGGTAGCGTGTCCGCAACGACCAGTATGGTTTTCTTGCTCTTGATGCGGTCCATGTTCTTGTCTACCACCTGCTTGTAGGCATTCGGCACGAACTGCGGGAAGCCACCTGTGGGCACGAAGGCCGTGAGGTCGGGATACTTTGCAAGAATTTCTCCCATCTGGGTTACCGACAACGGAAAATCATCGTTGGTGTACAGCGGGCAGCCATCGACTTCCTTCCAGCCGTTTTGACCGGTCAGTCGCTCGCCGGGCGCTTCCTTGGATTTCTTGCCCGCGATGGTGTCGCGAATGCCCTGCATGCGTTCATTGTGGTTAGCCGCTGCGGCGCCGCCGGACTGGATGCAAATAGTTCCGCCGCTGGGCTTCAACTTCATTGCGATCTTCGCCAGATTCACGCCGATATCATAGTTTTTGGTACCGACATAGGTCGCGCGCAATCCCTTGTCCTTCGGCAACAGATCGGAATCCCATGTAGTCACCGGAATCCCGGCCGCTTTGGCGCGTTCAAGCACCTTTGCCATGGCAGGGGCGTTGGACGGCGAGACGGCAATGCCGTTGACTTTGGCGGTGATCAGATCCTGCACGACTTTAACTTGCTCGTCGCCGCCACCGTGCTCTCCCGGTCCGATATACCGGCACTCGATTTTGCCTGCACTTTCCTTCTCGGCTTTTTTGCAACCGTCCCGTGCCTGGTCGAAAAACGGATTGTTCATGT
>DATMZQ010000025.1:0-13801 GCA_035573615.1 Burkholderiales bacterium
GTACGCGGCTGGCGAAGAATCGCTGGCTTCCTTCAGCGAGGGTTTTGCCGCCGCTGGTGGAGCGGTTGTGAAGGAACTGTTCGTGCCGTTTCCGACCGTCGAGTTCCAGGCGCTGTTGACCGAGATCGCATCCGTCAAGCCGGATGCGGTCGCTTGCTTTTTTGCCGGTGGCGGCGCGGTGAAGTTCGTCAAGGACTACGCGGCCGCAGGACTGAAGGAAAAAATTCCGCTGTACGGCTCCGGCTTCCTCACCGAGGGTGTACTGCCGGCGCAGGGAGATGCGGCCGAAGGTTTGCTCACCACCTTGCACTACGCCGACTCGCTGGAAAACCCGCGCAACAAGGCGTTTCGCTCCGCCTATGCCAAAGCGTACAAGACTGAGCCCGACGTCTACGCTGTTCAGGGCTTTGACACCGGCTTGCTGCTGGCGCAAGCGTTGGATAAAACCAAAGGCGATATCGGCAACCAGAAAGCCGTTATTTCAGCCATGGAAGGAGCTGTCATTGATAGCCCGCGCGGCCAATGGAAAATGTCCAGGGCGCACAATCCGATTCAGGATATCTATCTGCGACGCGTTGAGCAGGGCGACAACAAAGTCATCGCGGTGGCGTGGAAAGCGCTGGAGGATCCCGCCCGAGGGTGTCGCTTGTAGGGAAGAGGTGAAGTACCAGAGGCGCTAAGCCCGGGGTGGGTGGACCATTTCACACCTTCATCTTTCACTGGTTTTGCATGAACGCCTTTGCTAATGCTTTAGACGATGGACCTCTCGACGTTCCTGATCCAGTTGCTCAACGCCATGCAGTATGGACTGCTGCTGTTCCTGCTCGCGGCAGGACTGACTCTGATTTTCGGCATCATGGGTATCATCAATCTGGCCCATGGCAGCTTTTACATGGTTGGGGCGTACCTGGCGTGGTCGCTATCAATGCAACTGGGCAGTCTGTGGCTTGCAATTCCGGCAGGCATCGTATTGTCGGTGCTGCTGGGCATTGCGCTGGAATGGCTGTTGATCCGGCGGCTGTATCGTCTCGGTCATCTGCAACAAGTCTTGCTGACGTACGGATTGATTCTGATCGTCGAGGAATTGCGCAGCATTATCTAGGGCGATGAGGTACACGGTGTCCCAGTACCGCAGCTGCTGTCAGCATCGATTCCGCTGACCGATACACTTTCTTATCCGGTCTACCGAGTATGGATCTCGGCGGTATGTCTGCTGCTTGCCTTGTTGCTTTATGTCCTGATCCAGCGCACGCGCCTCGGCATGACAATCCGGGCGGGTGCGAGCAATCGCGAGATGGTGCAATCGCTGGGTATCGACATCGATCTGCTGTACCGCTTCGTGTTCGCGCTCGGCGTGGCGCTGGCTGCATTCGCCGGCATGATTGCAGCCCCCGTGAGTTCCGTGTTTCCCGGCATGGGCAACCATGTCCTCATCCTTTGTTTCGTGGTGGTCGTAATCGGCGGCATCGGTTCGGTCAAGGGTGCGCTAATCGGTGCACTACTGATTGGTCTGGTCGATACATTTGGCAAAGTCATCGAGTTCAAAGTTGGAAATTTTCAGCTGTTGCCGCAGTTGTCCGGCATGAGCGTCTATCTGCTGATGGCCGCTGTGTTGCTGTGGCGGCCTGCCGGACTGTTCGGTAGAAATGCATGATCACGCGCCCGCGTACTGTCACACTTGTTGCGCTGCTGCTTCTCATTGCTCTGGTCTTGCTGCCATTGCTGGCCGAGAAATTCACAGTCCAGTTTGCCACTCGCATCCTGATCATGGCGCTGTTCGCGATGAGCCTGAACCTTCTGGTAGGAAGCGGTGGACTGGTCAGCCTCGGCCATGCGGCGTTCTTTGGCATAGCGGGCTACTGCCTGGCGTTGTTGTCACCGCCGGATCATGGAGCGAATTTCTGGACCAGCCTGCCACTCTCAATGATGGCGGCCGGCGCACTTGCGCTGGTGATCGGCGCGCTGGTGCTTCGCACCAGCGGCATCTACTTCATCATGGCGACGCTGGCGTTTGCGCAGATGCTCTATTTCCTGTTGCACGATACCGGGATCGCGGGGGGTTCCGATGGCATCTACATTTACGTCCGTCCCGATGCGAACCTGTTCGGCTGGCACCCGTTCGATCTGGAAAAATTCCGCGATTTCTATTTCGTGGTCCTGAGCGTGTTTGTGCTTGTGTTGATATTCCTGGGCGCATTACGTGCTTCGCTGTTCGGGCGCGTCATTGCCGGCATCCGCGTCAATGAACGACGCATGCGCTCGCTCGGGTTTGCAACGTTGCGCTACAAACTCGTATGTTTTGTTCTCGCCGGTATCCTGGCGGGCCTCGCGGGCTATTTCTCAGCGGCGCAATTCGGCGTAGTCAATCCCGACATGCTGGGCTGGCATCTGTCCGGCGCTGCACTGATGATGGTTATCCTCGGCGGCATGGGCACGCTGGCGGGTCCTGCACTGGGTGCAGCCGTGATGCTGCTGCTGGAACTCGGTTTGCAATCACTTCCAGCAGCGGGTGGGATCGATCTCGGCAAACACTGGCAGTTGCCGATGGGCATCGTCATCGTACTGGTCGCCCTGTATCTGCCTGCCGGCATTGCGCGTCGGTTTGGCGAGGCGGATGAGTGAAATAATCCTGCGAACGCACGCCTTGTCACGCCATTTTGGTGGGCTGGCCGCGCTCGCCGATGTGTCGCTCGCCTGCGAGACGCGGCAGGTACATGCGGTAATTGGGCCGAATGGTGCAGGCAAAAGTACGCTCATCAATGTGCTGTCCGGCGATCTGCCGCCAAATGCCGGCGAAGTTCAGTTCCACGGCCGCGACATCACCGGCTTTTCAGCCGACCAGATTTCGCAGCTGGGCATCGCACGCAGCTACCAGAAGACCAACCTGTTTCCATCCTTTACGGTATTCGAGAATTGCAGGCTGGCGGCGCAATCCCGTTTGCCAAGCTCCATGCATTTCTTCCGCCCGGCCGCTGCGCAGGCAGACGTCAATGCACGCGCCCGCGATGCGCTATCGCAGGCGGGGCTTGCCGGACGCAGCGATATTGTCGCATCGGAGCTCTCGCATGGTGAACAACGCCAGGTTGAGATTGCCATGGCACTGGCCACCCGGCCTTGCTTGTTGCTGCTGGACGAGCCGCTGGCGGGAATGGGCACGGAGGAATCCATGCGCATCGTGAGCTTGCTGCGCGAACTGGCCAGGGATCACGCCATCCTTCTGGTCGAGCATGACATGGACGCCGTATTCGCCATTGCCCATACGTTGACGGTCATGGTGAACGGGCGCGTGCTTGCCTCGGGTACGCCAGAACAAATCCGCTCCAGTCGGGCGGTACAAGAGGCTTATCTGGGCGTCGCTAATGCCTGAGGCATTGCTCGAGGCGACAGGCATCACTGCCGGCTACGGCGCAAGCCGCGTACTGCATGGTGTGGATCTGGCGTTGAAGCGCGGTGAGGCTGTTGGTCTCATGGGGCGCAACGGCATGGGAAAGACCACGCTGCTGAGAGCATTGCTGGGATTGCTGCCGTTGCAGGCCGGTCGCGTGAAAGTAAAGGGCACCGATATATCGGGTTGGGCGCCACACCGCATAGCTCGCTCAGGTGTCGCCTACGTGCCCGAAGGACGTGGCATCTTTGCGGACTTGAGCGTCGAAGAGAATCTCGTCATGGCGGCGCGGCCCGGTATCGATAATCAGCGCGACTGGACGCTGGAACGCGTATTGGGAATCTTTCCGCGGCTCGCGCAACGCTTGCGTCACGGCGGGCAGCAACTTTCGGGCGGTGAACAGCAAATGCTGACCATTGGCCGCGCGCTGATGACCAATCCCGATGTGCTGATTTTGGACGAGGCAACGGAAGGCCTGGCGCCACTCGTCGCGCAAGATATTTGGGCTATCCTGAAGCAATTGCGTGAAGCTGGCCTGTCGACGATTATTGTCGACAAGAATTTTGCGGCTGTGTCCGCGCTCACGGACCGCAACATCGTGCTGGTCAAGGGACGCATCGCATTGCAAGGCAGCGCCGTGGACCTGCAGCGCGACCCGGCGACTTTGCAGCGCCATCTGGGAATCTGAATGCTCGCCGCCGGTGGCCATCGTCTCGAATATGCCTTGCTCGAACCGCAAGATGCACAAGCTGTCGACCGCCCGATGCTGGTATTCCTGCACGAAGGCCTGGGCTCGGTTGCGCTGTGGAAAGATTTTCCGGCCGAAGTGGTTGCCGCAACGGGTTGTCCCGCGCTGGTGTATTCACGTTACGGTTATGGCAAGTCGGAGACACTGACTGCACCACGCAGCGTGGATTACATGCATCGGGAGGCGCTCGACGTGCTGCCGGAAGTGCTGGACCACTTCGGCGTCAGATCTCCGATATTGATCGGCCATAGCGATGGTGCATCAATTGCTCTGGTTCATGCCGGTTCCGGCCGGCGGCTGGTGAAAGGCGTAGTCGCCATGGCACCGCACGTGTTCGTCGAGGACATTACCATCAAAAGTATCGCCGAAGCCAAGACTGCTTTTCAGCACACGGACCTGCCGCAAAAACTCAGTCGCTATCATGACAATGTCGTTTCCGCTTTTGGTGGCTGGAATGACATCTGGCTGCATCCGGAATTCCGCCGTTGGAACATAGAAGATTACCTGCCGGGTATCGTCGTTCCAGTGTTGTTGATGCAGGGAGCAGAGGACCAATACGGCACAGTGGCCCAGATCGCCGCGATCGCGCGCCAGGTCTCGGGACCGATAGAGACGATCATGCTGCCGGGTTGCGGTCATTCGCCGCACCAGAGTCCGCAAAAGACCGCGGTCATTGTGGCAATCGCAAGGTTCGTGGCAAAGCTGCGCGAAAGCGCCTGAGGCGTCTGTTAAACTGGATTCAAACCCAGTGGAATATGTTTCATCATGTTGAAAGGGAAATCCGCCATCGTTACCGGGTCCACCAGCGGCATCGGGCTCGGCATTGCGCGCGCGCTCGCGGCGCAGGGCTGCAACGTCATGCTCAACGGTTTCGGGGATTCGACCCAGATTGAGAAATTGCGTGCCGGGCTTGCCGCCGAACACAAAGTCGTCGCACTCTATTCTTCCGCTGATATGAGCAAGCCACTTGAAGTGGCGGCGATGGTGGACCAGGCGGCAAGGCGATTCGGTGCCGTGGATGTGCTGGTGAACAACGCCGGCATTCAGCATGTGGCGCCGGTCGACGAATTTCCGATCGAGAAATGGGATCAGATCCTTGCGATCAATCTGTCCTCGGCGTTTCACGCTATCCGTAGCGCCCTGCCTGGCATGAGACGACGCAAGTGGGGCCGCATCATCAACATCGCATCAGCGCATGGCCTGGTTGCTTCCCCATTCAAGTCAGCGTACGTGGCAGCCAAGCACGGGCTGCTCGGATTGACCAAAACGGTTGCGCTAGAGGCAGCCGGCAGCGGCATCACTTGCAACGCGATCTGTCCCGGCTACGTGCTCACACCGTTAGTGGAAAAACAAATCGAGGACCATGTGAAGGCGCGTGGCATTGCGCGCGAAGAAGCCATCAGCAACGTCATTCTCGAGCGCCAGCCGTCGAAGGAATTCGTCAAAGTGGACGAAATCGCCGCGCTTACCGTATTCCTGGCCGCCGATCAGGCTGCGTCGATCACGGGCGCCGCGTATTCAATCGACGGTGGGTGGACGGCGCAATAACGAATGTAGCAAACAGAAGAAAACGGTCCCCCAAAGGGTATACCGGTAGCGAGCGTGAAGCCAGCTTTGGCTGGTCTGGAACGTGATCAGCAACGGCAGTAAATTTATATTCTTTCAGTAAAGGGGACGTGCCATGGATATTGTCAGAAGGTTCGGTCCGCTGGTGGGCAGGATTCTGCTGGCGCTGATTTTTATCATTTCCGGTTTCGGCAAGATAATGGGTTTCGATGCAACGCTCGGCTACATTCGCTCGGCAGGTCTGCCGTTTGCACAACTCAGTGCGATGGCTGCGATTGTGGTTGAGTTGGGGGGCGGCATCTTGCTGGTGCTGGGCTGGAAGGCACGCTGGGCCGCAGCAGCGTTGTTTGTTTTTGTGCTGGTCGCTGCGCTTTATTTTCACGCCTTCTGGGCTTCGCCGCCTGATCAGGCCATGATGCAGCAGATTCAGTTCATGAAGAACCTGGCTATCATGGGCGGCATGCTGTATATCGTGGCATATGGTTCAGGCCCTTACAGTGTGGACAAGACTTGAGCGCCACGTCGCGTGTCTCGCCGCTAGCGACCAGCCACTAGGCACTCGGAGCACGCGACCGCGCGCTGCTGAATAGCGCAAATCCGCAGCCGAGCGCGGCGACGAACGCGCAGAATGCACCCAGTCCGGCAAAGCCGCCGACGGCGATCAGCCAAGCACCGACCGACCCCGCCAGCAACCAGCCCAAACTGGCCATGGTGATATTCAGCCCGAACAGCGCGCTGCGCAACTCGCTGGGCACCTCGCCGAGCGTGGCCATCAGCGACGGCCGGCCGGCGGCGTTGACGAAGGAAAATACGAAGCCCAGTGTGACGGAAGCAAAGAGGCCCGGATGCCAGCTCAGCAGTGGCAGTGCGAGCGTCGCGGTCAGTGCGGAGCTCAGCGCGAACATTCGCGCGCGTGAGCGCGTGCGATCGGCGATACGCCCGCCGAGAATGTTGCCGACCAGATTGCCTGCCGCCACCAGCGCGAGAACCAGCGCCAGCGCGCCCAGCGAAGTGCCATAGGCATCCTGCAGAAACGCGGGCAGGAAGATCGCGACGACGGCAAAGCACATGCGTTCGGTGGTGCCTGCCGCAAGCAGCGCAACTAGCTGCGGTTTCAGCAGTGCGGCAAACGGCGTTTTTCGCTGCGCGGCATGCGGATGGCGCGGCGGATCAACAGGCGTCGCCAGCCATACCGCAATAGCGCACAGCAGGACGAACGTGCCGTGTGCCGCGATCGCGCCGCGCCAGCCGCCGAAAGCGCCCAGCAAAGTCACCAGCGGTACGCCTAGTACCAGCGACAGAGATTGTCCAGTGATAACCCAGCTCATTGCGCGTCCCCGCATGCCGGCGGGCGCGTGTTCCGCGACGGCCGCATAAACGACACCCATGAACACGCCACCGCCAGCGCCGCTGAGTACCTGCCACATGACTGCGCCCGGATAACTGTGCGAAGCGGAAAATCCCAGCCGCATGACGCCCATGATCAGCACGCCGCCGACAAGCATCACGCGGCGTCCGATGCGTTCGGAAACCATGCCGGCGCCAAGCGAAGCTATTCCCCACATCAGTGCCTGGAACGAAAACAAGTGCGCAATATCAGGCAGCGTGGTCCCCAGGCTGCCCGCGATGAGATTCAGAAACGGCGCCATGCTGGCGCCAGCAGAGGTGACGAAGAAAGTCGCGCTGCACAGTGCAAGCAACATCGCGATCATGCGACGATCAGTCATGAGATCCTGCAGACAGTTGGAAGGTAAAAATGGGGAGCCGCTGGCTAGCGGCTAGTGTGGCTTGTGATTGTTATGGAAAAATTCCGGCACAAAATAACAAGAGGCACACGAGGTGCGCCTCTTGATTCTACCCACTAACCACCGGTCACCAACCAATCCAGCCACCAGCCAGCGAATCTATAACTACATCTGTTTCCAGTCACCGGTCTGTTCGAACGCGTAGGCCGCACGATAGATCGTTGCTTCGTCGTAGTGCTTGCCAATCAACATCATGCCGATCGGCAGCCCGTCCACAAAGCCGCAAGGTACTGTCATGGCTGGATGATGTGTGATGTCGAATGGGCAGGTGTTGCCAATCATCTCCAGCGCGCGCTGGAAATATTCTTCGCGAGGACAGTTAGGAGCAGGCAGCGGCTGCGCTTTCATCGGCATGGTTGGCATCAGCAACAGGTCGTACTTTGCGAGCTCGGCATCATAGGCTTCGATAAGGCGGCGCGTGATGTTCATCGCCTTGCCGTAATAATGGGTGCCGTGATACTTTTTGATATAAACCCCCAGGGTGGTCAGCACCTTGGTTGTTTCCGATAGTTCATTGGCGCGCAGTTCCCAGCCATGCAGCTTGTCAATCAGGCTGGTGACATAAAGGTCCGGCCGGCTGAGTCCGTATCCATCGCCGAGCATCATGGTTTGCGTTATCCCTTCCACTCCGATAGGCGTCCACAGCACCGGGCCGATCAGGTGCGCCGGAATGGAAATCTCTTCTACTTTCGCGCCCAGTTTTTTGTACAACTCGGCGGCCTTTTTGACTTTGGCGTCCGAAGCAGCTTCGGATTCGGGCCGGCCGAACCCTTCCCTGACCACACCGATTTTCATCCCGCCCACGCCGCCGTCCAGCATTTTGGAATACTTGACCTTCTTCGGCGTGCCGTATTGACGTGGATCATAACCGTCCGGGCCGGCGATGACTTCGAGCATCAGCGCATTATCACTGACGGTTGCGGACATCGGTCCGGTATGGTCGACATAAATCTCGATGGGCATGATGCCGGTGTAGGGCACCAGTCCGTGCGTGGGCTTCATGCCGTAAATGCCGCACCAGGAAGAAGGCATGCGAATTGAGCCACCCTGGTCGCCACCCAGCGCGATGTCCGCTTCACCCAGCGCTACCGCAACACCGCTGCCGGACGAAGAGCCGCCCGCGGAGTAACCCATCTTGTGGGGATTGTGAACGGCTCCTTTCGCGCCGGTATGGCTCCCTCCCGAAATGCAATACGACTCGCAATGCGTTTTGCCGATGATTTCTGCGCCGGCATCCAGCAGCCGCACAACGACGGTTGCATCGATGTCCGGCACGTAACCCTCCAGTATCGAATTGCCGTTCATCATCGGCACGCCCGCCACCATGACATTATCTTTGACGGCGACTTTCTTGCCTTTCAGCACGCCGGACGAGGCGCCCTTGATTGACGTCCTGACGTACCAGGCGTTGCGCGAGTTTTGCGAAGCATCGGGAAAGTACCCCGGCGTGCGCGGATACTTCACCGCGGGCAGGTTGTCCGGCATGGCATCCACCATGTTGTACGCGTCGATATTGGGTTTGATCAATCCCAGGTAGGATTTCACGTCGGCCTCCGTGAGATCCAGTCCGATTTCTTCGGCGGCGTCCCAGATTTGGTCAGGTGTCGGGTATTGCACTGCCATGATGGTCTCCTCTTTATAAGGTTGAACGAGATGTCTTGCGGCGCGTTCTTTCGCGCATTCTTCAGGGAGAAAGCAGCCGGATCAGTTCCGGGTTGTCGTGAATTTTTGCCGAAGGTCCTTCCAGCGCGATTTGACCGCGATCCATGACGTAGCAGTACTGAGAGACTTGCAGTGCCATTTTCACATGCTGTTCGACAATCACCACTGCGATCGTCTTTGCAAGTTCTTCCAGGCGCGCTGCGATTTCGCCTACGACGCCGTGCCATACGCCCTCGGTCGGCTCATCGAGCATCAACAGGCTCGGCCGCCCAAGCAGTGCTCGGCTGATCCCCAGCATCTTGCGCTCGCCTCCCGAAAGTGTACCCGCCTGCTGGGACAGGCGCTTGGCGAGCAAGGGAAACAAGGTCAGCATGTCCCCGATCCGGTCCTTGCTGTCAGCAGCGCCCATGGCGCCGATCAGAAGATTTTCTCGCACGCTCAATCGCCCGAATACCGCTTGCTCCTGCGGGACATAACCGATGCCAAGTCGCACGCGCCGTTCTGTGGGCAGTCGCGCCACGTCGCTGCCGTTGAAACGTACCACCCCACGCGCCGGAAGCAGATCGCCCGCGAGTGTTTTCAGCAGCGTCGTCTTGCCAGCGCCATTGCGTCCGAGTATTGCCACAACACCGCGTGCTGGCGCTTTGAGAGACACATCGAACAGCACCTGGCTGGTACCATAAAACGTGCAGACCCCATTCGCATCGAGCAAAGGCGCATTCAGGTGTGGCACTTCAGGCATGGCTGAGATATGCCTCTTTGACCTTGTCGCTGTTCTGCACTTGCGTGGTCGGGCCGCTTGCCACGACCTGTCCCTGATCAAGTACCGTGAGCGAATCACAGAGGTCCTTGATGAAATCAAGATCATGCTCGACGATTAGCAGCGAGCAGATCTGTTTGATCGGCGCAAGTAATTCGCCGGTGGCACGGCGCTCCTGACTGCTCAACCCGGCTGTGGGTTCATCGAGCAACAGCAGTTTCGGCTTGCCGGCAAGCGCCATCGCAATCTCCAGCCATTGCTGCTCGCCATGCGACAGCACGCCGGCCAGATCATCTTTTCTCGCGGACAGGCGGAACTGCTCCAGCGTTCTGATCACCTGCTTGTCGAGCGCGCGGCGCGAATGAGAGAACAACAGCCTGGCGAGGCTGTCGTGGGCCTGCACCGCCAGTAAGATATTGTCGTACACGCTCAATTGCGGTAGCACGCTGGCAATCTGGAATTTGATACTCAATCCTGCACGCGCTCGCTCCGACGGGGCCGCGAACCCGATGTCGTCGCCCAGAAAGCCGATTGTGCCCGCATCCGGCATTTCGGCACCGGCGATGCATTTCAGCAGCGTGCTCTTGCCCGAGCCATTGGGCCCGATCAGGCCGTGAAATTCCTTGTCGCGAACGGTCAAATCGACACCATTGAGTGCAGTCAGGGCGCCGTAAATTTTAGTGACATTGCGTGCTTCGAGCAGATTCATGCTGTCACGCCGGTTTCTGGTCCGCGTCGTTCTGCGGCAGCGCTGCTTCATCTGGCCGACCGAAAGAGCCGATCCGTTCTCGGTCCGAAGCAAAAAAACTGATGAGCCCGGTAGGGCGAAACATGACGATGATCAGCAGCAGCAAGCCAAGAATGATCGGCCACAGCCGCTGGTATTGCTGGGACAGCATGAAGCTCAGGTACTCAATCATGCCGGCACCCGATACGGCGCCGATCAGGGTGCCCACGCCGCCGAACAAGACATACAACACCACCTGGGTGGAAAGCACCGGACTCAGCTGACCAGGGCCGACATAACCTTCATGGAATGCATACATGCCGCCGGCCAGCCCGGCGATGAATCCGCCAAGCGCGAAAATAATGCCCTTTACATGCTGAACTCGGTAGCCGAAAAAAGTGATGCGTGTCTCGTGCTGCCGAATGCCCGCGAGAACAAGCCCGAGCTGCGAGCGCGTCAGAAATTTGAGCGCGACATAGCTAATCAGCAGTACGCCGAGTGCCATGTAATAAAACGATACGCCTTCCGCGATTTCATGGCCGGCCAGCGTCAATCGCGGCAGCGACGGGATGCCATTTTGGCCGCCCACGTAAGACCAGCCACGCGCAAGCCGCTCCACCACGTAAGAGCCAGTAAGCGTTCCAAGCGCGACGAATACCGTGCTTGGTACGCGGCGTCCCAGGATGACAATGAAGGCCAGGATCAGCGAAACCACAAGGCCGACCAGTCCCGCGACGGGCAGCAATACCAGTACTGAAGTAATGCCCCCTTCCGTGGCGAGCAGCGCCGTGCAGTATCCCGCCATGCCGAAAAACAATGCCTGGCCAAAGCTCAGGATGCCGGCATAACCCCAGACCAGGTCGAAGCTCAGCGCGAGCAGCCCGAGGATGAACACACGCGTGCAGAACAGCGTCCAGAAATCATCGGCAAAAACAGGAGCGATCAAACTGGCGGCCAGCAGAATGAGCTCGAGCCACGGAATGATCTTTCGCAGCGGTCGCGGCGCAATCGACGGTTTGGTCGGATGGCTCATGTTCCAGCAAATTGCCTGTCAGAGAACGAAGGGCAAAAACGTGACTCCCGGCCACCTCGCCTGAAGTCACGTCGATTCAACGAACACAATCGTCAGGCGCCGCACTCTCCGGGCATGACGGGGCCTTTGCTCTTTTCGACGATCTCATACTTACCGCCTTTGGATACCGCCGTGTACATGTTCATCTTCACGTGCCGCGTCCCCGGCACCATTTCGCAACCACCGCCGGGCCCGTCGCTGATCTTTGCGTGATCCAGCGCTTTGGCCACAGGCTCGCGCTTGACGCTCTTCGCTTCTTTCACCGCGGCTTCCCAAAGCCTGATGCCGCGATACATGCCAGTCGCGCCGCTGCCGGCAGTGAACGGATTCTTGTCACCGAATTGTTTGCCGTACTCGGCCTGCAATTTGTTGCCGAAAGGATCGTTTACGGCTTTGAAATAATCCAGGCAGCTTGCAAGCCCTTCGATCTCGTGCGCCGGCGTAATACCCAGCGCATTCTCGTCGTAGTACACACAGGACAGGCGCCCGCCCTTCTTCTGGAAGCCAGCCTCGTTGAGCTGCTTGAAAAAAGCCGCAACCCCGGGCGGGATGGTTGTATTGAATACGACGTTGACCCCGCTCGACATGATCTTGTTGACCGTCGCGCTGTATTCATTGTGGTCCACCGGAAAATATTCTTCCCCGACCACTTCACCACCGTTCTTGGTGATTACCGTGCGTGCATAGGCATTCAGGGTGTGCGGCCAGACATAGTCGGCCGATGGCAGATAGAATTTCTTGCCTCCATTCTTGATCAGCCATGGAATGAAAGTGTCGCATTGCTGCGCCGGCGTTGGCCCGGTGCAGAACAGAAAAGGCGTACATTCCTTGCCTTCGTACAGTTGAGGATAGATGTAGAGCGTCTTGCCGCGATTGACGATGGTGTCCTTGATGGCGTTGCGCATGGAACTCGTGATGCCGCCGAACACAACGTCTACTTTGTCCTGCGTCACCAGCTTGCGGACCTTCGTCACGGCAAGCTGTTCGTTGGTGGCCGTGTCCTCGAGTATCATTTGCAGCGGCCGGCCTAGTAAGCCCCCGCCCTGGTTTATGTCATCGATGACCATTTTGGCGATCTGCGAATTGGGTATACCGCCCCAGCTGATTGCACCGGTGAGGTCGGTGGCGATGCCGACTTTGATCGGATCGGCTGCCCAGACGCCTTTAGGGTTGTACAGATAGCTTCCTCCGCCCAACGCAACCATTCCCGTTAGCAGACTGGTCCGCTGCAAAAACAGTCTTCTGGACGCGGACAGCGGACGGTTGCGGCATTGATCGTTTTTCATTGTTCACTTCCTCCACTTTGATAGAAGGCCTTCCGGCCGAACCTTCACGATCGCCACCGCGATAATGAAGACCACAACATCTGCTACGACAGGTTTGATTGCCCACGGCAGTGCGGCGCTGGTGGCGCCCACCAGGGCCGCGCCTGCAATAGCACCCTCGAAACTTCCCATGCCGCCGAGCATGACGGCCAGAAAAGACTTGATCAGGAACGGTACGCCCATGTCCGCGCTGATGGCGTAGATCGGCACCATCAAACCGCCGGCGAGGCCGGCCAGCGCCGCCCCGAACGCGAATGTTGCGGCATATACACGTCGCGTGGAGATGCCGGATGCGCGCGCCAGTGCGGGATTTTCAAGCGAGGCGCGTACTTGCAATCCGAAACGGGTGCGGGTAAGCAAAAGATAGCACGCAACCATGACTGCGGCGGTTATGACGATCACCGCCGTGCGCCACTGGGAAATCGAGATTTCACCAAATGAGAATGAACCGACCAGCGGCGCGGTGACAGAATAAAACTGGCCGTTCAACAGCGAGCGGATCGTCTCGCGCAATGCCAACCCAATGGCATAAGTGCCCAACATGGCGACGATCGGGGTGGCATAAAAACGGCGGATGACTGTGCGCTCCAGCACCAATCCCGCGATTCCCACGGCAATCGGCGCGACGGCCATACCCGCCCAAACAGGCAGGCCTCTGCTCTGGAACAGATAAACGGTGTATGCACCGAGCAAAACAAATTCGCCATGCGCGAAATTGAAAATGCCCATCATGCTGGCTATAACGCCCAGG
>DATMZQ010000026.1:0-7024 GCA_035573615.1 Burkholderiales bacterium
GGGTTCGGCCGTCGCTACTTAGATGAACTGCAGAAACTCATTGGGGACGAAGGGGCGCGGTCAGTCATCGGGCGTCATCCCGATGACGTGGAACTTGTTGAGTCGGATGACACCGGAATTTTACGGGACATCGATACGCAGGCCGACCTGCAGAGGATCAGTTGATGATCAGTTCGGCCGGAGGACAACCGCCTTCAGGTCGCCGTCCACAACGAAGTTTCCCTTTATCTGCGCGGCTTGCGACCGTAGTTCCACCGTTATTCTGCCGCTGACGTTCTTGCTTGGTGAAACGTCGAATGCACCAGTCGCCGACAATAGTCCTGAAGCGAGCTTCATGTTGCGGTACTGATAGCGCCCTCCCGCCAGACTGAGCGTCCCGGTAATTTCTTCGAAGCGGGTAGCTCCGCCCTGCGTGATGCCACGTCCGCCGGACTGCAGGGCGCGCACAAGATCCACGCCGTCGACATCACCTTTCTTCACAGCAAAGCTGCCCTCAATCCTGGGTCCATCGAACAGCGTTGCCACTGTCTGGGAAGACAGTGCATAACGCAAGTTGGATTCCAGTTGTCCGGTCGATCTGGCATCCCGAGTGAATGCCGCCATGAGGTGCTGCAGTTCGATGCGCTCAGTGGTGACTTCACCTTCAATGGACCACGGGCCACCCCATACGATTACTGCACTGCCCTTGGCGGCTCCGCCGTAAAGCAGCGATTCGAACTTTTCGACCGTAATGCGCTGGTGATTGGCTACCGCCTTAAGCGTCAGGTCGGTGAATTCAATTTGCGGTCCCAGCGGTGGTACCCAGCCCTTTGTTGCGTTCAGCGCGATATCAACCTGATTATCGTGCGGCACGAGTTCCACGTTCAGCTTGCCGTCGGTGGCAGCTAGCAAAGCCTTCTGTATCGAACCCTCGGGCGAAAAAGTCAAATCGGCGTCAAAGGTCGGCAATTTGGCGGTGCGGGATTCGAGCTTGATCGATTTTGCGATAACCCTTTCAATCTGTAATGCCTTGTCAGCAACAGCAGAATCCAGCCATTTCGGCAATCGCGGCAATACTTCTTCCGCGACCGATGCGGAATCCAGTTGCATCTTATGGATTACCTTTACATCACCGAATACCGATCCGAATTCCGGAGACAGCGAGACCTTGTCGATTTTCACATCCTGCGTCGTACCGATCTTGACGTTCTGAAGAATGATTTCCAGCCCACCCAGGATGGATACATGCATCGATCCAATTGATACCGGCTCCTTCAGGTGCGTAGAGGCCAATTTCTCTATGGATGGTACATACGCGTTCATCGGCACGACTTGCACGCCGCCAACAATAATTGCCGCAACCACAACCAGCCCGATAAAAATGGGCTTGAAACGGTCCAGGGGTGTTTTGATTCCCTTTTGCTTCTTCAGCGTCTCAACTTCGGCACGCTTGCGGTCGCGGTCCTCCTGCTCTTTGCGGCGCTTTACCAGAGCGTCCTCACGCGAGCGCCGCTCATTCTCGACCTTCATCGCGTCCTGGCGCTCGCGCTCCTGTTCGCGCTTGATCTTCGCCTCTTCCTGCTCCCGAACCCGGGATTCCTTCTCTTCCTGGCGCTTGCGCTCCCTTCCCTCACGGTCCTTGCGCTCCACCTCCATGCGTTCGCGTCGCTCAAGATCCTCTGCTTCGCGCCGGGCGGCTTCTTCACGCGCCTGCTCTTGGCGCTCTGCTCGTTCAACGGCAAGCCGGGCCTGTTCTTCCTGCTCGCGAACGCGCTCTTCTTCTTCTTCGCGCTTGCGCAACGCCTCCTGCTGTTTCTCGAATTCCGCCGCGACCTGTGACTCCATGGCCCTCAGACCGGACAGATCAAATTCGGGCAGGTCGTCTTTTGACGAAGCCGCCTGTTGCTCACGCTCCCGCCGCTCGTCCTCGTCGCGGCGCGCGCGTTCCGCTTCTTCGCGGTCACGGCGCTCACGGGCATCCAGTTCTTCGCGGCGCCGGCGCTCATCCTCCTCGCGGCGCCGGCGGTCTTCTTCTTCACGCCGCAAGCGCTTCTCTTCTTCCTCGCGCGCTTTGCGCGCTTCCTCATCCTTGCGTTTTCGTTCTTCTTCCGCGCGTACTCGTTCCTCTTCTTCCTTGCGCCTGCGCTCTTCTTCCTTGTGCCTGCGCTGTTCCTCGTCTCGTCGTTTGCGCTCTTCCTCCGCTCGGCGTTCCTCTTCCCTGCGCTGTTCCTCGCGCTTCCTGAGTTCGTCTTCCTCTCGTCGCTTGCGTGCCTCATCTTCCTGCCGCTTGCGGTCGTCTTCCTCCCGCTGCCGTCGCTCTTCGTCCTCGTGCTTTTTGCGCTCTTCAACTTCCCTGAGCCGGCGATCTTCCTCTTCCCTACGTTGCTGCTCATCGTTCTCACGGCGGCGCAGGTCATCTTCAGCCTGCTTGCGGTCATCCTCCTTGCGCCTGCTTTCTTCTTGTCCCTGCCTGCGCTCTTGTTCTTCCTTGACTCTTTGCTCGGCTTCCTGGCGAGCACGGCGCGCTGCATTTTCCGAGGTCTGCACGTGCTGCTGCTCAAGTTTCTTGCGTTCGGCCAGTTCAAAAGCCTGCCGCTCGGCCTCGAGCTTTTTGGAAAGGTCGCGCTGCGTCTGCGCCATGGCCTCTGCCTGGACTTTCTCCTTGCGCTCCGCTTCTTCGCGCAATTTTTGCGCGGCCGCTTCCTTCACCTTTCGTTCTGCCTCGATTTTTGCCAGCCGGGCGCTTTCTTCCCGAGCCAGCTTCACTGCTTCCTGTTTCTTCTGCTCGTCTTCCTGCTGCCGCTTTTGCTTGGCTTCTTCTTCCGCCTTGGCACGGTCAGCGGTCTCCCGTTGGCGCCATTCGCTCTGCGCATTCTGGTAGACGTTTTTGCCTGGTGAAAGAGAAGAAGTGAAGTCCAGGTCATCGACGTAGGAACCTGCACCGCCACTTTTGGTGCCAGTGGAAGTATTCGCAAATTCCTTGATGTAACCGGCGGTTGCCAGATCGCTCAGCGCTTTGTTCATTTCGGCATCGCTGAACTTTGACTTGGAGATGAGATCTGCGACGGTCGATTTGCCGTCGATGAGAGTGAGAATCTTGACCAGATCTTTTGCGAGCTTGCCGGCTTTGTTCTTGATTTCCAGCACGCCTTTGCCGGTCTTCGAGTAGATCGTCTTCTTTTCCATCCTGTTCTTTCTCAGCTCCCGGAAAGCGCAACGCTGCAACCGACTTCCGCATGATTGCCCCGCCTGCCGGATGCAGACGGGAATGAAATAAACAAACCAAGCCTCGTCGCAAAAGCGTTGAAAACTTTCTAATTATTAGGCTTGGCGCGGCGCACGTCTAGGGCCGGGTGGGGATAAATAGAATTATGATGCCTTGAAATGTCGCCGGATGACTGATTCAACGCTGACTTTTAAATTTTTTTGGAGTGCCCGCGTCAGTGCACAAAGCAACGCCTGCGTTTCCACAACACCACGGACGCGCTCGCGGCAACTTGTGGCGCCAAGACTGAAAGCGTTCACGTGCAGCTATAATCGAACCCGAACTGCTATCTTTCGATGCCTTCCATCCATCTGCTCCCGGATCTGTTGATAACCCAAATCGCCGCAGGCGAAGTGGTCGACAGGCCAGCGTCCGCCCTGAAGGAACTGCTGGAGAACAGCCTCGACGCGGGCGCCTCTGAAATTTCCACGCAATTGACGGACGGTGGCATTCGGCAAATACGTGTGTCGGATAATGGTTCCGGTATCGCCGAACAGGATCTTGTCCTCGCGCTCGAGCGTCATGCCACCAGCAAGATCGCCTCCCTGGAAGACCTGGAATGCGTAGCAAGCCTCGGCTTTCGCGGCGAGGCGCTGGCCAGTATCGCAGCCGTTTCGCATTTTACCCTTGCCAGCCGGGCGGCCGGCAGCGCGCGCGCATGGAAAGTTGAAGCGCGTGGCGGCACGCGCACGGCACCAGAACCCGCCTCGATTGCGGCCGGTTCTACCGTCGAGGCTTCCGAGCTTTACTTCAATACGCCGGCCCGGCGCAAATTTTTGCGCACCCCGCAAACGGAATACGCGCATAGCGAGGAGGCCTTCAAGCGGATCGCGCTGTCGCGTCCAGACGTGCGTTTTATGCTGACTCACAACGGGCGCGCGCAATGGCACCTTCAGGCCAGCAACGAGCACGATCGCGTTCGTGCGGTGCTGGGGGACGAATTCGCCTCTGCCTCTCTGCCCGTCGACGTCACCAGCGCGGGCTTCCACTTGCACGGGCTGGTGGCGCAACCGGCCTACTCCCGCAGCTCGCGCGATGCGCAGTATTTTTTTGTCAACGGACGATTCGTCCGCGACAAGGTCCTTTCAC
This sequence comes from Burkholderiales bacterium, assembly GCA_035573615.1. Classification (GTDB taxonomy): domain Bacteria; phylum Pseudomonadota; class Gammaproteobacteria; order Burkholderiales; family JACQAP01; genus JACQAP01. The sequence goes on from DATMZQ010000026.1 coordinate 4,334, forward strand.
ATGCGGTGCGCGAAGCGTTTCATGATGTGTTGCATCACGACCGGCATTCGGCTTACGTCCTGTTTTTGGATCTCGATCCCGCCCTGGTGGACGCCAATGTTCATCCAAGCAAGATAGAAGTACGTTTCCGTGATTCGCGTGGCATACACCAGTTTGTTTTTCACGCGCTGGAAAAAGCTTTGTCGGCCACGCATGCCGGGCCGAATGCGGGTCACCATTCGGTCCCTTCCGCCGCGTTTCGCTTCGATGGCGGCTTTGTGCGTCAGTCCGACATCAACCTGCTGACCAATGAACCAGCTTCCTTCTATGCCACGCTATTTGGTGCGTCCGCGGGCACAACGGCGCTTTCCGCATCGTCTGCGCAGTCGTTTGCCACGTTGCCCCGAGATGCGGACCATCCATTGGGATTTGCGCTCGGACAGCTGTCCGGGGTCTATGTGCTCGCGCAAAACGAGCGTGGCTTGGTCGTGGTCGACATGCATGCCGCGCACGAGCGTATCGTTTATGAAAAGCTCAAGCTTGCGCTCGAGGGTGACGGCATCCCGACCCAGCATTTGCTGATTCCAGCGACGCTGAACGCAAGCGCTTTGGAGATCGCCACCGCCGCCGAAAATCCGGAGACGCTGTCGCGTCTGGGCTTCGAACTGGCCATCATTGCCCCGACCGTGCTCGCAGTACGCTCCGTGCCGATGAGTCTTATGCAAGCCGATGCGGCGCAGCTGGCGCGCGACGTGCTCGCCGGAATCGCGGAATTTGGCGGTACGCGCGTGCTTGCAGAACGGCAGAATGAAATGCTGTCGACCATGGCCTGCCACTCAGCCGTCAGGGCCAATCGCGCTCTGACGCTAACAGAGATCAACGCGCTGCTGCGCGAGATGGAGACGACCGAACGTTCCGGGCAGTGCAATCACGGCCGGCCGACCTGGTTCCAGATCACGATGGGTGAACTGGACAGGATGTTCATGAGAGGAAAATGACGGGCGGCGACCCAGAGGCGTCCCCGGCGATCCTGCTGATGGGCCCCACCGCCAGCGGAAAAACTGGCGTCGCGTTGCAAGTCGCGAGACGGTTCCCGGTTGAAATCGTCAGCGTGGATTCGGCACTCGTGTACCGGGACATGAACATCGGTACCGCCAAACCGGACATCGAAACGCGCCGGCAGGTCCGCCATCATTTGATCGACATCATCGATCCCTCGCAGACATATTCGGCAGCTCAATTCCGCGACAACGCGCTTGCAATCATGCGGGACATCGTGGCACGCGGCCGCGTACCGCTATTGACTGGCGGCACGATGCTGTATTTCAAAGCGCTGCGTGATGGGTTGTCCGTACTGCCGGGGGCCGACGAAAACGCGCGCAAGGTGATTGACGCAATGGCCGCCAAAGCCGGCTGGGCGGCCATTCACCGCGAACTCGAGCGCATCGACCCCGTCACCGCGGCAAGATTGGACCGCAACGATGCACAGCGCATCCAGCGGGCTATGGAAATCTTCTATCTGACTGGACAACCGATGTCGCAACTGATCGCGTCACAAAATGCAGTCACGTTGCCTTACCGGATGCTCCCCATCGCGCTGGTTCCGGGCGATCGCAGCGTCCTGCATCAGCGCATAGCGCAACGCTTCGAGCGCATGCTGGAAATGGGCCTCATCGACGAAGTACGCGAATTGCGGAAGACCTACGTCCTCAATCCGGCGCTTCCATCAATGCGCTGCGTAGGATACCGGCAGACGTGGCAATTTCTCGAGGATGAATATGGATTGGCAAGTTTGCGCGAAAAGGCAATCGCTGCCACGCGCCAGCTCGCGAAACGACAGTTGACGTGGCTTCGCGCAATGGATGGGCTCACACAATTCGATTGCCTGGCCACAGACCTGCAGGCCCAGATCGAAGCCTGGCTGTCGCGGCAGTTGCAGTGGTGAGGGAGCGCCGCTATGCGCTCCCCCGTACGCAGCCCGTTCAGTTACTCAAAGAGTCGGCTCCGGCCTTCGCGATTTGGCCGTCCTCAGTTGATTTGACGCCGCTGACGCCAATAGCGCCGACCAACTGTCCGCCGACCATAATTGGCAGCCCGCCCTCCAACGGCAAAGCGCCGTGCAATGCGATCAGCGCGTTGCGGCCGCCGGCAATCGCATCTTCAAACACTTTGGTGGGACGCTTGAAAGCCTGCGCAGTGCGCGCTTTCTGGATGGCGACTTCAATGCTTCCCGTTTGCGTGCCATCGATGCGCTGCAGGTAAAGCAGGTTTCCGCCATCGTCCACCACGGCGATCACCACGTTCCAGTTATTTTTCTTTGCCTCCGCCTCGGCCGCAGCCGCGACCTTCTTGGCACCCTCAAGCGTCAAAACCTTTTTGTCCGCCAATTGCGCAGCAGCGCTGAAGGACAGCAAGCCGAACACTACGAACAAGCCTAAAGAAATCAATTTTTTTGCCAAAAGCATGGTATCTCCTCGGATGGTCAATTTTTTCGGACCGGATCGGATGCCCGGTGAACAGGCAGTCAACAAGCAGACGTGCACTGGATACGATAACCCACCCGACTTCCAAATCCAAATCAGTCTTCTGGAATATCGATATGCTCGACACGCGAGCGCGCCGCCCCGCTGGCAAACGTCAAACGCAGCAACTCACCAGCGGCAATCTGTTTGGCGGCGCTCACGATTCGTCCGTCATTTTTCTGCACAATGC
>DATMZQ010000027.1:0-6256 GCA_035573615.1 Burkholderiales bacterium
GCGCTTGAGGCTGGCCGATAGACCTCAAAAGGCCTGCGCTGCAAAGACCAGCGCCAGTAAGTGCGCGCGACAGGATTGCCCGACCCTTCCACCTGCGCCAGGGCGGCCAGAAGAGCAGGCGTCATGACTTCGGTCGCGTGCTGTCGAAACAGGGGGCCGTAAGCCTTCCAGGTTTCTGGCGGCGTCTTGTAAAGCGCGTCGCTCACCGGGAAAAACAGTTCTGAAGGCTTGCGCACAACCTGGTAAGCCAAGTTGACCAAGAGGACCGCAATGCAGGAAGCCGCCAGCAGAAGGAGAAATTTGATACCGGAAGGCGCGTTGCGCAATTTGCGCCACCATCTTCGACGCAGCTGTGCACGCGGCCAGAAGGGCATCACGCCGTAACGGCGCCTGCGCTTTTTTCGTGGACGGGAAGTTGCGGTTCGAGTTAAAGATGGCGTTTGCCCGCTCGCACTTGTCGTGCTACTCCAAACAGATTTCATCACCCCGCATTATGCGTTAAGCGACGGGCAGCGACGAATGTTCGCGCCAATCGCCCGAGAGCTCATTGCCGCCGATTGTTACGTGAAGTTGGATGCCATCTCTAGGCCGAAGGAGCCACGCGCATTGACGATTCCGAGCGTGGTTGATGCTTATGCATGCTCATATCATCGAACCAATGCGACAGAGAAAGGGATTGTCGATGCGCTTTTTTCACTGGCTAACACCCTTGAAACGCCTCCCACCGGAGAAGAAACGGGACGTTACACAACGGACCAGCGAAAAACGCGCGCTCGCGAAAACTGTGACAAGCATGCAGGAGCGCCGGCACAATATACTGAATCGGGTAAATCTTGCACCCAATCCTGCAATAACTACCGAACCAGTCCTCCAGGTTTACGGAGCCCGCTGCCGTGGCTGGCGCGGTTACTTCAGCTTGCACACCTGGATCGCGGTTAAACCCGCTGCCGCAAAGGCGTACACGGTATACGAAGTCACGCCAGAGACCCTGGTGCGCTGGGGACGCTGTGTCAGCATACGCAAGCGGGTGCCTGACGCCCACTGGTACGGGGCAGCACCGGAACTATTGGCGGATAGGCGCGGCGAGCACGTAGGACCACTGATTGAGCGCATCCGAAATGCCGCACAAGACTATCGCTACGCCAACAAATATCTGATGTGGCCCGGGCCTAATTCCAACACGTTCATCGCGCATCTCGCCCGCGTCGTGCCTGAACTGGAACTCGAACTGCCCTGCCATGCCATTGGCAAGGATTATCTGGGATTGAAATTAATCGGCAGGCCGGCCAGTGGCAGCGGCTGTCAATTATCGTTTTTTGGACTGTTCGGCATCCTGGTCAGCCGCGTGGAAGGGATTGAATTAAATTTGCTGGGACTTAGTTGCGGGTTCCACCCGTTTGCCGAATACGTAAAGCTGCCATTCGTTGGTCACATCCGCGCTTTACGCATGACAACTGAGGAACAGCCGCCTACCGTCCCCGCTGGCGCAGCCGAGATAGCAGAGTAAATGCGCCTCGAAGAAGCGGCGCTGTTCCGATCCGCAGGTTGCTATTCCAGCCATTCCCTGGCGAGCGCTTCATTGTCGAAAACCTGGATTTCGGCCCGGACAAAAATCCTGGACAGCAGCGCTGTCCACACCACCGCATCGTCTTCACTGAGTATGGCGATACGTCCCACATCCAGCGCGTGCTCGCGACTGAATCGAATGTCTTCGAGCGCAGCGTCCAGGGTATAGCCCAGCATTGCCCGCAAGTCCACCAGCAGATCGATCTGTCCCAAGTCGCGCAATTGCTTCTCGACTTCGGTTTCCAGTCGCCGGAAATCTTCGATCTCGAAGGTCGCGAATATTCCGATGACGCTGAGATTGCCTTCATGCTGAATGGTAATCATCGCTTTGGTTTAAGACTCACCTTTCGGATTGACATGCAGCGTGACATAAGTTGGATGGCGCCAATGATCGCAATCACCCGGTGACCGCCGTACGCTAATGCAGCAACCGGATCAGCACCATTGCGACATCCGGGACGAACAACACCACCATAAGACCGATAATCTGCAGCCCGATGAACGGCAACATCGAAACAAAGATGTGATTCAGGCTGATTTCAGGCGGTGCCACGGACTTCAGATAAAACGCAGCTTGCCCAAACGGTGGCGATAGATACCCTACCTGCATGGTGATATTGAACAGCACACCGAACCAGATCAGGTCATAGCCCAGCGCAGTGACGGTCGGAGCGAATATGGGCATCGTCAGCAACATGATCGAGAACCAGTCCATGAACATGCCGAGGACCAGAAAGATCAGCATCATGATCAAGATGACGCCAATCGGATCGAGTGGCAGGCCAGTCATGATGCTTTTGAGATACGTAATGCCGCCCAGTAGATTGTAGACGCCCACCATGGCGTTAGCGCCGATGGACAGCCAGATCAGCAGGCCGCAAGTCGACATGGTGGTATACAGCGAATCGCGCAACATTTTCCAGTTCAGGGTGCGCCGGATTGCCGCCGCGATGATCACCCCGGCGACTCCCATCGCCGCCGCCTCACTGACGGAAGTCAGTCCGGTATAGATACTGCCCAGCACGGAAAAGATGATCGCCAGCGGCAGCAGCACTTTCTTCAGCGCGGCAAACTTGGCTCGCAGCGGGATATTCCGGATTTCGGGTGGGGCCGGCGGCCCGAGACTGGGATTGAAACCGCAGCGGATTAATACATACGCGATATAGATAAGCGCCAGCATGATGCCCGGAATCGTCGACGCAATGAAAAGATCCCCAATGGAAGTCGATGTCGTAAGCCCATAGAACACCAGCACGAGGCTGGGGGGAACCATGGTGCCCAGCGAGCCGCCGGCGCACACGATGCCGACCGCAAGCTTGGAGTCATAGCGCAGGCGCAACATCTGCGGCAGCGCGACCAGGCCCAGCAGGATGACTTCGCCGCCGATGATTCCGGTCATCGCCGCCATTACGGACGCCGCAATCAGCGTCATGACGCCGATGCCGCCCGGTACCCGGCCCGCCCAGATCTTCAACGCATCGTAGAGATCGTGCGCAACCTGCGACTTGTCCAGGACAGAGGCCATCATCAGAAACATCGGTACCGACAGCAACACATAGGAATTGACGAAACCGTAGGTGCGAAAGGTCACAATGGCCAGGCTGTCGAGATCGGCGAAAGCAGCACAGAACACCACGGCAATGAGGCCGGTGGCGAAAGCGATTGGCATCCCCAGCACGATGATGAGGAGCAGAAACGCCGCCAGCATCAGCAATGAAATGGCCGCGATGCTCATAACTGGCGTTCAGCGCGCAGGGACTGCACGTCCCCGCGTATATTGGAAATCATTTGCACGACCATCAGCAGAGCGCCGAGCACCATGGACACCTTGACAACCACCGGTGTGGGTTGCGCCCAGGCCGAGCCGCCCACTTCCCAGTCGGCAACCGACAACGACGCCATGTTGTAAGCGAACCAGCCGAACGCTATCAGATAGATGATGGCCAGCAGAGACGTCACGATGTCGCAACGCAGCCGCGTGCGCCGGGAGTAGCGATCATAGACGGCCGAGATGCGAATGTGTTCGCGGCGCATCAGGGCATAAGAACCACCGATGAGGAACGACACCGCGATGGCGGTGGTGACGACGTCGTAGACCCAATCCGTTGGTGCACGAAAAATGACGTCGCTGATGACATCATAGATCGTGACTACGATCGATAGCGCGAAACTGTAGCTCAGCAGTTTGGCAATGGCTTCGATGGCGCGATCGACCGCGTTCCGTGGCGGCGACGCTTGTGATGCGCGTTCCTCCATGTCCCCTTACCGTCCAGTACGCGAGCGCAACATCGTCCTCAGTCCTGCGTCGTTGCGTGGTCGCGGGTCGGAGTCGGGTTCAAAGCTTGCCGATCGACTTCAGAAAGTTGAGCTGGCTTTCGTAGATTTCCTTGGCGAGCGGACTCTTCTTCGACCATTTTTCCCATACGGACTGCGACACCTTGCGAAACGCTGCCTTTTCCTTTTCGCCCCATGGGATCAGCGTCTTCGGATCGCGCTTGGCTACAGCCCTGCGGTCTTCGAGTTCCTGGTCCATCCAGGTCCGCAAGCACCACTCGTCCACCGCCGCGGTCACGACGGCTTTCTGCTCGGCAGACAACGCATTCCACTTGCGCTTGCTGACTACGAAATCGACCGAATTCATCGAATGAATGCCCGGATAGATGGCATAAGGCGCGATGCGGTTGTAGCCAGCTTCGTCGTTCACCGAAAGCGTGCCCCAATCGGTTGCTTCTATCTTGCCGGTATCGAGCGCCGTATAGACTTCCGTGCCGGGCATCACGGAGACTGAGGCGCCGAGCTTCGCGAAAATTTCAGCCGGAATGCCGTCCGGTGCACGCATCTTCACGCCTTTGAAATCCGCAATGGAGCGGATGGGCTTTTTCGATGGAATCGATTCCAGTCCGAGAATGACCGGGCCCAGGAATACCGCATCCCATTTGGCGGAAATCTTGTTCATGATCTCCATGCCACCACCCTGCCGGTACCACATCAGCAAGTGCAACGGATTATCGTAAGCAGCAGTCATATCCCAGAACGCAGCGGCAGGCTCCTTGCCGCCCTGATATGCCATCGTGCCAACCGCGCCATCAAGCAGCCCGGCCTTGATAGCATCAAGCGCTTCGGCTTGCGGCACTATGGTCGCCACCGGGAAAGCCTGGATGTCGACTTCCCCTTTGGTGGCCTCCTTCACGCGTGCCGTGAAGGCCTGGAAATCTTTGTAAACGGTCGTATTGGGGCCATACAGGTTTTGCACTTTCCATTTGTGCTCTGTTGCCCCGACCGTTCCGGGCTGGGTCAAACCAGCCATCAAAGCGAACGCTGCACAAACATTCACCAGCTTGAGCGTACGAAGCATAGTTCCTCCTCATTTTTTTTGTGGTGCAACGGATCTGGCGATGGGAACCTTACCATACTGTCCAGAAAGGCCGCTAAAACAGCTTGCAAGTGCAGCTAGCGAAAAAGCACAGTGCCCGTACCTAATGCTTGCGCGGCGGCGGCTCGTGCACCGGTCCGGGATCGTCATCCGGGGGCAGGATCGGCGGTTCTTCTTCCGGGGGAATTTTAACTGGCGGTGGTTCGTCGATGGACGGCGGAACGATTGCGGGAGGCACGATGCTCGGGTCGTGGACCGGCGGTTCTGGTCTTTGCAATTGCACGGCAACGTCCTCCCCCAAACGGGCTCGTAACTGCTGACACCATCGCGGCTGGAAGATTCATGGCAACGTCTGGTCTCGCGCGGTGCAACGCGCCGCATGCAGGGCGGGTGGCTGATTCCTGGAGAGGAAATTTTCTCCATCATTGGTAAATTTTGCGCCAGCGCCAATGTCGGCGGTTCAGGCAGCGCCTTGTAGGATAACCGCCAGCTAGTGTGACTACCTGCTGAGAATTTCGAGCACTTCTTGCGCGTCGTTCTGGCTGGCGTCGCGCTCGATTCGCAACCCAGCGGTTCATGAACGTTGTTTGGATAGACAGCAATGGCTACTACGCAAATGTATCCAGACACGGTGGATCGGGACTCATACGATGCGCGCGATCGACTGGATCGCGATGATCCTGATGATTATCGGCGCCATCAACTGGGGTCTTATGGGATATCGAACTTCGATCTGGTGGCGACCCTGTTCGGCGCGCATTCGGGGCTCACACGACTGATCCACGCGCTCGTCGGCCTGGCGGCGCTATACGGGATTTACATGGTCATCTGCTGGGGGCCCGGAGTCGCGATTCGCGTACGACCTAGACCATCAGCGGAAGCCCGCTTCAGTTACCACATGCCCCTCAGCATTCCAGCCACGTCGACCTTGGGCGCATTTGCCGAACTGTGCGATGCGCCCACGTCGGAGCGCGGCCAAGTTATCTGCTCGCACTGCGCAAGCACGGCATGGGTCATGAAGCGGCTTTGCGCCCCGTAGACGTGGTCGTCGCCGCGTCGCGATTGCTGCGTGACGTAATAGCGCAGCGGCGCGATGAGGTGCAGGTCCGTCCTGGCGCGCGTCATTGCGACATAGAGCAAACGGCGTTCTTCCTCGATCTGGTCTGCCTTGCCGGTAGCAAATTCCAAAGGGAAGTTGCCGTCTGCAATGTTCAGCACGTGTACTGCATCCCACTCCTGGCCCTTCGCGGAATGGATGGTGGAGAGGACCAGGTAATCCTCGTCCAATGACGGCGTGCCCGCCAGATCACCGCTGGC
>DATMZQ010000028.1:0-5167 GCA_035573615.1 Burkholderiales bacterium
TTTGGACGGCACGCCGGCCGTTGCCGTAGCGGGCGAAGCCGATGGCGTGCGCAATATTTCTCCCATGCTCACCATCACACGCACCTGGAACAGCGTCAGCGCGGTGTCTTACATGCGCCGCGGATTGGCACTTGCACGCGACTATGCAGCCAAGCGCGTTGCCTTTGGCGCGCCACTGGCGGGAAAACCTTTGCATGTCGATACGCTGGCGGGACTGCAGGCGGAATACGAGGCGGGTTTTCATCTGGCTTTCTTCGTGGTCGAGCTGCTCGGACGCGATGAAAGCGGTGTGCTTGACTCAGCAGGCAAAGACTTGTTGCGACTGCTGACGCCGGTTGCAAAACTGATGACCGGAAAACAATCCGTGTCAGTGTTGTCGGAAATACTCGAAAGCTTCGGCGGTGCGGGCTATATCGAAGACACGGGATTGCCTTCGCTGTTGCGCGACGCGCAGGTCTTTTCGATCTGGGAAGGCACTACAAACGTATTGTCGCTCGACGTGCTGCGTGCCTTGCAGTCCGGGAGTGCACTTGCGGCGCTGCAGGTCGAAACCGAAACGCTGGCGTCCGGCGTGCGCGACATGCTGTTGCTTGAATGCATGAAACAGGCGCAGGCCGGCCTGCTACATGCGCAGCACTGGATTGAGAAGGCCGCCGGCGATGCACTTGAGGCGGGGGCGCGGCGTTTTAGCCTTACTCTGGGTCGTTCCTTCTCACTGCTGCTGCTATGCCGGCACGCGCAATGGTCGCTCGATCATGAACATGACCGTCGTGCGCTTTATGCCGCACAGCGTTTCTCGCGGAACACAGTCGACGTCATTGCACTGGAAGACGGTAAGGCATCGCTGGCGCTGGCCAATGATGTGGAAGCGTGAAGGCCGTGAATGCCGTGACTGCCGTAACTGCCGTGAATATCGTGAATGTCGTGAAGTCCTTCTAGAGGGAATGTCTTCAGGCGATGTGTGGGTAGTTGTGGCGTAACTGCCGTGAATATCGTGAATGTCGTGAATGTCGTGAAGTCCTTCTAGAGGGAATGTCTTCAGGCGATGTGTGGGTAGCTGTGGCGTAATTACGGTATTCACCACATTTATGGGCGTCAGCCCGGTTATGCGTGCGGTACCCCTTTGGGGATCCCCTTGCGGGACACGGATTCACGTCTGACATTGTTTACGACATTCACGGCATTCACGACATTCACGGCCTTTACGGCATTCACGGCCTTAAATGAACCGCCCCGTCTTTTGTGCCATCTGGTTCAGCTCCTGCAGCAGTGCGGCAATGCGCTTTGAGAAACGCATATCGATATATCCGGTGCCCATGGAAAGCCATTCATGCGGGATGTGTTCAGCGTTGACGGACAAGTCTGTATCTCGCAGGCTTATCGTCAAGGTGTGTTCCTCGTGGGGGCCGGGGCCCCGGCCTGCGTCGAATTGCGCTATCAGTTTGCGCGTGTCCATGGCTTGCCTGACCGCATAGACGAAAACATGTTCCACGGCATCGTTCATGACTTGCTCGTACTGCACCTGCTTCTTTAGCATCGGCTGCACATGTTGCTGTTGTGGACGCCTGCACAATCCATTTCGCCGCCTCCCCATGTCGGGTCAGGTTAGCGGCCATTATGCGCTATCGGAGCAAGGATACATTTAACATCGCATTAAAATATCCAAGTATGTGAGTGGCGCATATCTTGCCCTGCTGCGGCGCGCCAGCGCCTGGAAATGCGTATTAGATCCGCGCGGCGCTTCATCGGCCCTTCGGCTATCATCTCATCAAGATCCGCTTGCCCTTACAGGAGAAACAAATGGCACTTTCCCGCGCAGTGATCTGGATCGACCACCATAACGCTCAGGTGCTGCAATTCGATGCAGAGCACGTACAGGCACAGAAGATAAAGTCCCATACGCACCACACCCGTCAACACGGCAGCAGCGTGAGGACGGAGCATGAATTTTTCGGTGATGTGTGCAACGCGCTGGGCGGTATTGCTCAAGTCATGTTGACGGGCTCGCACACGGCACAGTCCGATTTTCGTCATTACGTCGAAAAGCATCGTCCGTCATTGGCAAAACAAATCGTCGGCTGGGAAACGGTTGACCATCCCACCGACGGACAATTGGTGGCGCTCGCGCGCAAATACTTTGACCAATTCGACCGCCGGGGTGGCCCGGCCACGCCGGCTTGAGCGGCTTCCACGAGCAGCGCAGCGCTAGAGAGCGAGACGGACCTCTTTCGACGTCGGGTCGTGCGGCGGGGTGTGGACGGAAAAGCCAAGCTCCGCGGCGAGTTTGAGCATCTGCGTATTCACCGAGAGCACAAGACCGATCATCGTCTTCAGGCCCCGGGCGCGGGCAATTGCGATCAGCTGCAGCATGAGATAGCGGCCAAGTCCACGCCCCTGCCAATCCTCGGATACCACGATCGCGTACTCGCATGATGTCGCATCCGGGTTGATGACATAGCGCGCAACGCCGATCTGACGTTCGCGCCCCTGGTTCTCGACAACGGCAATGAGTGCCATCTCCCGGTCGTAGTCGACTTGTGTAAAGCGTGCAAGCATGGCGGGCGTTAGATCCTTCATGGCGCCCAGAAAGCGCAGGTACTTCGTCTGCGGCGACAGCGCCTGGACGAATTCACGTTCTATGTGTGCGTCCTCGGGACGGATAGGGCGCACTACAATCTTGGTTCCATCTTTTGCAGACCAGTTTGAAGCCAATTGCGCCGGATAAGGATGGATGGCCAAATGCGCGTATGCAAGCGCGCCCGGAGCACAGGGCGCGATCACGATGCGTGCGTCCGCCGCGCTTGCTCCGGTGGCGTCGGCCAGCAGCGGGTTGATATCCAGCTCGCGTATCCATGGCAGTTCGCACACCATTTCCGATACACGCAGCAGCACGTTGGCGACGGCATTGAGGTCGACTGGCGGCATGCCGCGGAATGCACCAAGCAGGCGTGAAATGCGGGTCGAACCGATCATCTCTTCAGCGAGAAAGCGGTTCAATGGCGGCAAACCGACTGCGCGATCTCGCAGGATTTCCACGATCGTGCCGCCGGCGGCGAACGTCACTGCCGGGCCGAATACCTTGTCGGTCAGCACCCCAACCATAAGCTCGCGGGCGCTGCTGCGGTTCAGCATGCGTTCCACGGTCACCCCGCGAATGCGCGCTTGCGGCCGGGTGCGCTGCGCGGAATCGATAATGGCGTCGAAAGCCGAGCGCACAGCTTCTTCATTCTGCAAGTCAAGGCGGACACCACCGACTTCCGTCTTGTGCGTGATGTCCGGAGAATCTATTTTCATGGCCACGGGATAGCCGCACTGCATTGCCGCTGCGATGGCTTCCTGCGCCGAGCGAGCCTGCAACGATAGTGCGACCGGTATGTGAAACGCGGCCAGCACCGCTTTCGAATCCGTGCTGGAGAGCACGCTTGTACCGGAGGCGAGCGCCGTTTCGATGATGCGCCGCGCGCCAGTGATGTCCGGCGCGTGGTGATCGCTCAGGGGACCCGGCACCTGGATAAGCATGCGCTGATTGCGGTAAAACGCCGAAAGGTGTGCGAACAGCTCGACAGCCGGTTCGGGCGTTCGGAATACGGGCCGCTGCGCCGTCTGGAACACCTTGCGGCCTTCGATCACCTGCTCTTCGCCCATCCATACCGCAAGCAGCGGTTTCGTCGAAGCGGTGGCGCTGCGCACGACCGCACGCGCGACCTCCACCGGAGAAGTCATGGCCTGCGGAGTCAGTATGGCCAATACCCCATCCACGTTCTGATCTGCGAGGCATGCAGACACCGCAGTTTCGTAGCGACCCGCATCTGCATCGCCGATCAGATCGAGCGGATTGCCATGCGACCAGTTTACCGGCAGCGTTTTGGATAGTGCTTGCACTGTCGGCGCGGAAAGTTGCGCGAGCGGAAGGCCCAGATCGGCCGCATGGTCCGCGGCCAGCACACCCGGTCCACCGCCGTTCGTGACAATTGCGATACGATCGCCACGCGGCTCGACATGTGCCGAAAGCGCCTGTGCCGCGGCCACGAGCTGACCAATCGTAGCCACGCGCACGGCACCCGTGCGCCGGACCGCCGCCTGAAACACGTCATCCGCGCCGACCAGCGCGCCCGTATGCGAAACAGCCGCGCGCACGCCGGTCGGATGCCGGCCCGCTTTCATGACGATCACCGGCTTCGTGCGCGCGGCGGCCCGCAATGCGCCGACGAAGCGGCGCGCATTGCGGATGCCTTCGATGTAAAGCAGGATCTGTTCGGTGGCGGTGTCGTAGGTCAGATAGTCCACGATCTCGCCGAAGTCCAGATCGGCCGAACCGCCCAGCGATACGACGCTCGAGAAACCGATGTTGTTTGGACGCGCCCAGTCGAGCAGCGCGGTGCATATCGCACCCGATTGCGACACGACGCCGAGCGAACCGGCGATCGCATTGCCGTGGGCAAAGGTGGCGTTGAGCCCGATGCCTGGACGCATGAGCCCAAGACAATTGGGGCCAAGCAGGCGCATGCCGTAGCGTCGTGCGTTTTCCAGCAGCGCGCGTTCCAGCATGGCGCCTGCGGATCCTGTTTCGGAAAAACCTGCCGTGATGACAACGGCAGAACGCGTGCCGGCTCGTCCACACGCATCAATGACGCCTGGCACACTTTCAGGCGGCGTCGCGATTACCGCCAGATCCACTTGTTGTGGAATGTCTGCAATGCTGGGATAACAAGCGACTCCATGCACCCGCGTCCGTTGCGGATTCACCGCGTACAGTGCGCCAGTAAATTTCGCAGACAGCATGTTTTCCATGAGCACCGAGCCCACGGCGCCCGGACGTTCGGTGGCGCCGATCACCGCGACCGAATCGGGCGCGAACAGCGGAGCAAGATAGTGAGTGGATTTCAAATGAATCAGTAGTTGGTGGTTAGTAGCTGGTGGCTAGTGGCGAGTGGTTAGTACATATTCCTAACCACTAATAACTAACCACTAACCACTTTCTTCAGCGCCATGCGAAATTCCGCTGCTGCCTTTGCAACATTGGCCGGCGTATCGCCCGGTTTATAGAGCGCTGAACCCAGTCCGAAGCCGTTTGCACCGGCCTCCCAATATTCGCGCATGCTGCCCGGAGTGATACCGCCGACCGGCAGTACCGGCACATCTTTCGGAAGTATGGCGCGCAGCGCCT
>DATMZQ010000029.1:0-2358 GCA_035573615.1 Burkholderiales bacterium
TGTAGCCCCACAGCCCAAAACTAGCCGGATCCACATCGCCGCGCTGGGCCACGGTATCGATGGCCGCGCGAACCTCATCAGCCTCACGATACCCAAACGATGTGACGCCATCGTTCGCGCCATGCGCCGCGAAATCAAACACAAAAACGTTGTACTGATGATCTTGCAAGGCGGAAACCAAGGTCAGCAACTCGCCTTTGCTGGACCCATACCCATGGCAAAGGACAATCGTCGGCGCTCCACGAAATCCGGGGAAAAACAATCCATCGCGCGTCTTGCCGCCGCGCACCATGAACTGCACGGCGTCCGGCCGGCCAGGAAAGCTTTGCAGGTTGATCTCGCTGCTGGTGCGCTGCGGCTTCACGATGCGGTAAACCAAGAAGCCGGCAATCGCCAGGGTAGCCAAGACCGCGAAAAACACCAAAGCCAGAATCGCCGTCAGCAGCTTGATGTACCAGCGCATCGGCGAGCGCAAATGCTGAAGATTCGCCATCGTGATTGGTGCCATAGAGTGTCCCGCCCATCAACCGCAGCACAGCCAAGACGCTAGTGTCGATGGGGTAATTTTCATGCTAGCACGCGGGCTGCGCGGCTTCGGGGCAACTGTGTTTCGTTGTGTCCCATGCGTATCTAACGATTCGGCACATATCGCCGGCTTCCTTTCAGGGCCCGGATTTGTCCACCTTCCATACGACGTGGGACTTGATGCCGCGGACCGCGCGTTGCCCGCAACGATGGTACGGGTGATGGTGTATCAGATCCCGCGGCCCAAGGACCGCGGCTATAGGATTGCCTTCAGTTCCGTTATCATGGCTTTGTGCGACAGGGGTTGCACGGCTCTCCCTCCATTCATGAATATCGTCGATCTCCGGCAAATCAGCGTGCGTCAAGTCGAGCCTCTGCTCGAAGAAGAGGCGCGCCACTGGCGCGACGAGCTGCACTGGGACTATCGCAGCGCGCTGGACCTCATCAAGCGCTTCCTGGAAGCGCACGCATTGTGCGGTTGCGCGGCCTTTGAAAACGGCACGGCGGCCGGGTACTCGTTCTATGTCCTGGAAGAGCAAAAAGGGCTGATCGGCGGACTGTATGTCTCCGCCAAATACCAGCAAGCGGTGATTGGCCGGCGGCTACTAGACGAGATGCTCTACTCCATGCGCGCCGTGCCGCAACTTACACGCATCGAAGCGCAACTCATGCCCTTTGGCGGACCGGTGGAGGACCCACTCCGCGATCTTGGCTTCCGCCTGTACACCCGGCAGTTTATGTTGTTCGACTTGCAAAAATCCTCAGCTGTCCGCGCAGGGACGTCTGCGGGGATGCGCCTGGACCGCTGGAACGACCGATTTTTCGAGCCCTGCGCGAAACTCATCTACCTCTGCTACACGGACCACGTCGACGGCGAAATCAACGACCAATACCGCAGCCGGGGCGGGGCGCTAAAGTTTTTGAAAAACATCATCCTGCTGCCGGGCTGCGGCCAATTCGTCCCCGGCGCTTCGTTTGTCCTGCGGCAACCTGGCAGCGACGATCTGGTCGCGGCTGTACTCACCAGCGAGGTTGCTTCCGGTGTAGGCCATACGACCCAGATCTGCGTTCTGCCCGGCTATCAGGGTCACGGGCTGGGCCGCATGCTGATGCAAAGCTCGGTGGAAGCCTTGCGGGCCATGAAGTTTCGCGAACTGACGCTAACGGTCACCAGCGAGAATCGCTCAGCAGTGCAACTCTATGAAAAACTTGGCTTTACGACGATTCGGGCGTTCACCGCAGGCGTTTGGCCGAAATGAAGCGGGGTTGCCCCTATGTTTTATAGGATGGTTATGATTCTATTGATGTTACGCAGTACTTGGAAGCATCGTTGTGACTGCACTGCCGTTAGAGACGAATTCGCCTTCCCCGCGTAGTACGGTCTGTGCTTGTCAAAGGAAATCGGGATTGCGATTTCCGAACACGACGGTAGCGCTGCGTATAAATCTGGTCCATAAAACGATTGGTTTATTTTTGGCGGCGACTTGCCTGCGGGAACGCTAATCCGGAGATTGGCGCTTCCGGGGGTCTGCGACGCCTCACCCTGACAACGCGTTGAGTACTGTTCATTCCCATCACAGCATGATCCCAATTTCGGACACTTGCTGCACTGGGGTTATTGAATCGGCGTCCACAAGCGGTTTGCAGTCAACGTATTACCACGGCCGGAGCTGGACTCCCGCGTGCTTTTGCCAGTCCATCCCTCGACCGCTCCTCGCTGGAGGCTCAGCCCGTGTCAACCATCATCCAGGATTTGCGCTTTGCCATCCGCATACTGATCAAGAATCCGGGCTTCTCTTTGATCGCGATCGTGTCGCTGGCGCTGGGCATCGG
>DATMZQ010000030.1:0-14438 GCA_035573615.1 Burkholderiales bacterium
GATTGCCACCCAGAAATTCCTCGCTGCGGCTAGCACGCCAATGCACGGGACGCTTCAACTTGCGCGCCCCCCACGCGCACACGACATCTTCGGCATACAACTGCGTCTTCATGCCGAAACCGCCGCCGACGTCACCGACTACGACGCGCACGCTTTCGGCCGGCACCTTGAGGCACGATTCCGCCAAGGTTTTCTGCAAGCCCGCCGGATTCTGGCAACTCGTACGCAACGTGATCCTGCCGGTGCCCGCGTCAAATTGAGCAATACTGCCGCGCGGTTCCATGCTCACCGGGATCAGTCTCTGGTTGTGCAGCGAGAGCCTGGTTATATGCTTGGCTTTGGCGAAAGCCGCGTCGCATGCATCTTTCTTGCCGAATTCTGTCTGCGCGGCAATGTTGCCCGGCGCATCGGGCCACAACTGTGGCGCACCTTTAGCGGTAGCAGCTGCTATGGTCACAACGGCGGGCAATTCCTCGTATTCCACCATCACCTGCTCGACCGCATCTTCCGCCTGGTCCCGGCTTTGCGCGAATACTGCGGCGACCGGTTCGCCGACATAGCGCGCCGTATCGACAACCAGCACGTCGTGTGGCGGGCCGCACATGTCTTTGCCATCTGCGCGCTTGAGCCCCTGGCCATCCGGCAACGGGCCGATGTCATCCGCCTTGAGGTCCGCACCGGTCAATACCGCAATCACACCCGGCATCGTTTTGGCGGATGCTGCATCGATAGAAAGAATGCGCGCGTGCGCATGGGGCGAGCGCACGAATGCCACGAAAACCTCGTTCGCCAGTGCAACGTCGTCCACATATTGCCCCGTGCCGAACAGAAGGCGCTGATCTTCCCTGCGCAGCATCGCCTGACCAATACCGAACTTTGCCATGTCGTTATCCCGTTTCCGTTATGCTGTAAAAAGAACTGTCGCCGGATTTTACGCCACCCCGACCCGGATGTTTAACGCCGGCAGCGTTCCGTTCAGGTTGCCCCGGCTGACGGGGTTGTCTAGGATTGCACTTTTCGCCGCGCATCTTCGGCTTTTCCCCACCACAAGGATTAATTCATGTCAGTCCGGCTATCAATGACCGTAAATGGAAAACCCGTCAACGCTGACGTGGAACCACGTACCCTGCTGGTGGATTTCATCCGCGACACACTGCGCCTGACCGGAACCCATATTGGGTGCGATACCGCACAATGCGGCGCCTGTACCATCCATATGAATGGGAAGGCAGTCAAATGCTGCAACATGCTGGCCGTGCAGGCACAGGGCAGCACCGTCGTAACCATTGAAGGCTTGGCCAAGGCAGACGGCACCATGCATCCCATGCAGGCGGCATTTCGGGACCACCACGGGTTGCAGTGCGGTTATTGCACCCCGGGCATGGTCATGAGCGCCATCGATCTGCTCAAGCGGCATCCGCATCCGAACGAACAGCAGATCCGCGCTGAACTGGACGGCAACCTGTGCCGCTGCACCGGCTATCACAACATTGTCAGGGCCGTGCAGGCCGCTGCCGAAGCATGAGTATCAATGCCGCCATCTAAAGGACATCAGCATGCACGCATTCAATTACCACAAGGCCTCCAGCGTCGCGGACGCAACGGCAAAACTAGCGGCTTCGGATGACGGCAGGCTGCTGGCGGGCGGCCAGACCCTGATTGCAGCGATGAAAATGCGTCTGTCCGCGCCGTCTGATCTGGTCGACCTGGCAGGGATCGCAGAGTTGCGCGGTATAAAGGTTGACGCCAGCAGCGCCACGGTCGGGGCAATGACGACGCACGCCACGGTGGCTGCTTCGCCCGAAATAAAAAAAGCCATTCCGGCGCTGGCGTTACTTGCCTCGGAAATAGGTGATCCCATGGTCCGCAACATGGGCACCATGGGCGGTTCGGTTGCCAACAACGATCCTGCAGCAGATTACCCGGCCGCGGTGTTGGGACTCGGGGCAACGGTGCTGACCAGCAAACGCAAAATCCCTGCCGATAAATTCTTTACGGCAATGTATGAAACTGCACTCGAGCCCGGCGAAATCATTACCTCGATCGCTTTTCCGGTACCGAAACGTGCCGGGTACAGCAAATTCAAAAATCCAGCCTCGCGCTATGCGCTGGTCGGCGTCTTCGTCGCCGATACGGCTAACGGTATACGCGTTGCCGTGACCGGCGCGGGACCGTGCGTATTCCGCCTTCCAGAACTGGAAAAAGCGCTTGGCAAATCTTTTTCGCCCGATGCGGTCAATGGCATCAAAGTGCCGGCCACAAATCTGAATGCTGACATTCATGCCAGCGCTGAATACCGTGCCCACCTGATTACCGTGATGGCGAAGCGCGCTGTCTCGCAAATCTTGTCGAAATAGTGCCCGTGTTTAAACATCGGCAGCGATCCCGGAACACGCAAATATAGAACCTGCAGCACGTGGTCGGGAAAGCGATTCGCCGTATTGCTTTGGAGTCAGTGCGCCGCTGTCTCGGCAACGCTGTATTGAGACATTTAGTTCTGGAATATGATGACTCGTCCCGCCGTAACTATTCCGACTTCCATTGATGACACGCTGGCTCTGCTGGCGAGGGGCGAATATGTCGCCGAGCGCTCACTGGCCACTGCCGTATTTCTGGCATTGCGTATGGGACGGCCCTTGTTTCTCGAAGGCGAAGCAGGAGTGGGCAAGACGGAAATCGCCAAGGTGCTGGCGCAGGTCCTCGGCCGGCAGCTCATCCGGTTGCAATGTTACGAAGGGCTGGACATCGCATCGGCTGTATACGAATGGAATTACCAGCGTCAGATGATTGAAATTCGCCTGGCGGAAGCGGAAGGCGCGGATGGGCGCGAAAGAATCGAGAAAGACATCTTCAGCGAACGCTTTCTAATTCGCCGGCCGCTGCTTCAGGCGCTGGATTCAAGGGCCGGCGAAGCTCCCGTGCTGCTGATTGACGAACTGGATCGCACCGACGAACCCTTCGAGGCTTACCTGCTGGAAGTTCTAGCGGATTTCCAGGTCACTATTCCAGAGATCGGCACGATCAGGGCGCAGTGTCCGCCGATTGTGGTCATCACCTCGAACCGCACGCGTGAAATTCACGACGCAGTCAAGCGCCGGTGCCTCTATCACTGGGTGGATTATCCGACTGCCGTGGCGGAACTGGAAATCGTCCGGCGCAAAGTGCCAGGACTCGCCGAAAAGTTTTCCACCGATATCGTCGCCTTCGTGCAGAAATTGCGAACGGCCGATCTGTTCAAACGTCCCGGCATCGCCGAAACCATCGACTGGGCGAAGGCGCTGGTCGAACTTGATCGCCGATCCCTCGACGCCACGGTCGTCAATGACAGCCTCGGCGTGCTGCTCAAGTACCAGGACGACATTGCATCCGTGCGCGGCAGCGAAGCAGCCCGCATCCTCGCTGAAATCAAGAGCCACTAGCATGCAGCTGTCGCAAAATGTTGTGCATTTCGCCCGGGCGCTGCGTAAAGCCGGCGTGCCAGTGGGGCCCGATCGCGTCATGGATGGCTTGCGCGCGCTGGAGCTATCGGGCATCGAAAGGCGCGAAGATTTCTACTGGACGCTGGCTGCGGTTTTTCTTTCCCGGCGTGAGCAATTCGAATTGTTCGACCAGGCCTTCTGGCTGTTCTGGCGCGAACGCCATCTGCTTGACCATGCATTGCAGGACTTGCCGGTTGCCGCGCCGTCGAACCCCTCGGCCAGCCAGATATCGAACCGGATCGCCGAAGCGCTGGGGCTGACGAAAAAATTGCCGATGCGGCTCAACTCGGAAGAAGAAGAGCCCGATGTCCTGCTGAGCCCATCCGATCTCGAGCGCCTGCAACGCCGCGATTTCGAGACCATGACGTCAGAAGAGCTGGAGCAGGCGAAACGGCTGATTGCCGGGCTGCGCCTGCCGATTCCGGAGATTCGCACACGCCGGCTGCATCCCGATGCATGTGGGCACCGCGTGGACTTGCGCGCGACCTTGCGCGCGAGTCTCCGCGGCAACGCCGATATCATTGCGCTGCGCCGCCGCTCGTACCGACTGCGGCATCCGCCCCTGGTCGTGCTTTGCGATATCTCCGGTTCCATGAGCCGTTATTCGCGCATGTTCCTGCATTTTCTGCATGCCATCACCAGCGATCGCGACCGCGTGCACAGTTTCGTGTTCGGTACGCGTCTTACCAACATATCGCGTCAACTTCGACATCGCGACGTGGATGTGGCACTGGCAGCAATATCCGACTCGGTGGAGGACTGGTCCGGTGGCACCCGCATTGGCGCCACGCTGAAAGAATTCAATCAGCGCTGGTCTCGCCGCGTGCTGGCCCAGAATGCCACGGTCATGCTGATCAGCGACGGCCTCGATCGGGATGCCGGCGAGGACCTGACCGTCCAGATGGAGCGCCTGCACAAATCCTGTCACGAGTTGATCTGGCTGAATCCGTTGCTGCGCTTCGAGGACTTCCAGCCGAAGGCGGCCGGCGTGCGGCTGATGCTGCCGCACGTGGATGCTTTCCTGCCTGCGCATAATATTGACAGCCTGACTGACCTGGCGCGCTCGCTGCGACCCAAACCTGTGTTTGGAAACGAGCTCCGCAGATTCGGGCGTCCATTTGCAGTTCTGAACAAGCCTGGAGACTCGGCCACATGGAAATGAGCGGCGAGCAACGCATCCCTCTTTCGCAACAACAAGTGTGGGAAGCGCTCAACGATCCGGAGATTCTAAAGGCCTGCATCCCTGGCTGCGAAAGTATCGAGCGGGTATCGGACAACGAATACAAAGTAGCGATGACCGCTGCAGTCGGTCCGGTGAAAGCAAAGTTCTCCGGCAAGTTGCAACTTGCCGATCTGGATCCGCCGAATGCCTACTCGCTCGCATTCGAAGGCTCCGGCGGTGCTGCCGGATTCGGCAAGGGCAGCGCGCAAGTCAGGCTCGTGCCGGAAGGCAACGACGCCACCTTGCTGACCTATAAGGCGAGCGCGAGCGTAGGCGGCAAACTTGCACAAATCGGCTCTCGACTGATCGACGGGGTGGCTCGAAAAATGGCGGACGACTTTTTCGAACGCTTCAACAATGTTGTCGCGCCGGCCGGCCAACCGGCGAGCCACATGCCGGGCTCCGTCCCGCCATCGCATCGTGCACCCATTCCTGGCTGGCTCTGGGCCATCGGCGGCATCCTCGCCCTTTTGATCCTGCTCTACCTGTTCAGGTAGTCGGCATTTGACGATGGCATCGACTGTCGCAGGAGATGCCATTGATCGAAGGAAAAAGGGGCCTGCTAAAATGCCGGCCTTCCAAAGCCCGTTTGTCCTTGGCATGCCGGGCAGATCACCAATAAACAGGGAGCGTTATGAATCAACTCGACATGAAAGGCCGCAGTGCCGTGATTACCGGCGGTGCATCCGGCATCGGCCTCGCGATCGCGAAGCGGCTTGCGCAGTCGGGCGCCAATGTTGCGCTCTGGGACATGAACGAAAAAGCCATGAGCGATGCAGCGAGATCGTTGGGCGCGGTGAAAACCCACACTGCCAAAGTCGACGTGAGCAAGCTTGATCAAGTCGAAGCTGCAATGAAGTCCACTTTGGCCGCCTTCGGCAAAATTGATGCGTTAGTCAACTCCGCCGGGATCGCCGGCAAGAACGCCACGGTATGGGAAACCCCGGTGGACGACTGGATCCGCGTGCATGACATTAATTTGAACGGCACCTTTTACACCTGCCGCACAGTCGTGCCGCACATGATGAAGAACAATTACGGCCGCATTGTCAACATTGCCTCCATCGCTGGCAAGGAAGGCAATCCAAACGCTTCGGCCTACAGCTCCTCGAAGGCAGCCGTAATCGGACTGACCAAATCACTGGGCAAAGAACTCGCAAAGAACAATATTACGGTGAACTGCGTCACGCCGGCCGCCGTGAAGACGCCCATCTTTGACCAGGTGGCGCAGAGCCATATCGACTACATGCTCGCCAAAATCCCGATGGGTCGTTTTGGCCTCGTTGAAGAGATAGCCGCAACTGTCTCGTGGGCCTGTACCGAGGATTGCTCGTTCACCACCGGCGCGGTGTTCGATCTTTCCGGCGGACGCGCTACCTATTAGTCAACTTCGATCAAATCATTGAACTACCGGGAAATCACATCGGTTTATCTGTGCTTCTCCATGGTCAAATCTCTCAAGGTGCAGGAATGAAAATTAGGGCAGCAGTCATCCGGCAAATGGGCTTACCGCAGCCTTACGCGGACAGCAAGCCGATGAGCATCGAGCAGGTCGAACTGGACAAGCCGGGCCAGCGCGAAGTGCTGGTGCAGATCAAGGCGGCAAGCCTTTGCCATTCGGATCTTTCGACTGTCAATGGCGACCGTCCTCGGCAAATGCCGATGGTGCTGGGCCACGAGGCTTCCGGCGTCGTGCAGGAGGTAGGCGGCGGTATCAGCGACCTGTCGGTCGGCGATCACGTGGCCCTGGTGTTTGCACCCAGTTGTGGCCAGTGCTTGCCCTGCGTGGAAGGTCATCCCGGGCGCTGCGAACCCGGTCAGCAAGCCAATGGCGCGGGTCGATTGCTCAATGGCGGCATGCGGCTGCATCAGCACGGCAAGGATGTCTATCATCACGTGGGCGTGTCGGCGTTTGCCGAGTATTGCGTGGTGAACCGTGGTTCGCTGGTGAAGATTGACAAGGCGCTGGCATTCGATGAAGCCGCCTTGTTCGGTTGCGCGGTGCTCACCGGAGTAGGTGCGGTCTTCAATACCGCGCGGGTCTTTCCCGGCGCGAAAGTCGCGGTGCTGGGACTGGGTGGCGTTGGATTGAATTCACTGCTCGGCGCAATCGTTGCCGGCGCACAGCAAATCATCGCCCTCGACTTGCATGATGACAAACTCAAACTGGCAAAAGATCTTGGCGCTACGGATACCGTCAACGCAAAGGACCCGGATGCAATCCAGAAGGTCAAGGACCTGACGGGCGGCGGAGTGCACTTCGCGCTCGAAATGGCCGGCTCCGTACAGGCGATGGAATTGGCGTATCGCATCACCCGGCGTGGCGGCACCACAGTGTCTGCCGGGCTGCCGCATCCCGATCATCGCTGGCCTTTGCAGCATGTCAACATGGTCGCCGAAGAACGCACCATCAAAGGCAGCTACGTCGGGTCTTGCGTCCCTGCACGGGACATTCCCCGCTACATCGATCTTTATCGCCGCGGCATGCTGCCGGTGAACAAGCTCATGAGCGACCATATCAAGCTTGAAGAGATTAATGTCGGCTTTGATCGCCTGGCTTCCGGCCATACGGTCCGCCAGATCATCATGATGTGATGGCAGTGGCGCGAAGCGCCATTGCCCGTGACGGTCATAACGGCGTCACCGCGTGGCTCAATCCGCCACCCACCAATCGCAGCGAAGGCCATGCAATGACTGCAACTCGTTACCGCGCAGAAGACCTCATCCGGTATGCAACCGCACTGCTCGAGCAGGCAGGTCTGGAATCAGAAAAATGCAAAATCGTCGCTGAAATTCTGCTCGAAGGAGATCTGCTCGGCCATACCACGCACGGCTTGCAATTGCTGGGACCTTATCTGAACGATCTGGAAAAGGGTGGCATGACCAAATCCGGAATGCCGCGCGTGATCGCAGATTTCCCGGCTGCAGTGACGTGGGACGGCATGCGTCTGCCGGGAACCTGGCTCACTGCGCATGCCATCGATATCGCGCTCGAGCGCGCCACGAAATACGGCACGTGCACGGTAGCTATTCGCCGCAGCCACCACATCGCCTGCCTCGCTGCATATCTGAAACGCGTCACCGACCAGGGCATGATGGTGATGCTGATTTCTTCCGGACCGGAGACTGGCGGCGTGGTGCCGCACGGCGGTCGCGGTACCGGCACGCATACGCCGAATCCCATCGCTGCAGCGTGGCCGACGAAGGGCGATCCAGTCATGATCGATGTGTCGATGTCGATAACCACGCATGGTTTGACCGGCAGGCTGCACCGGGAAAAACGCAAGCTTCCGGGACAATGGGTGCTCGACGGCCATGGCAATCCTTCGTCCGATCCTGCGGTGTTGTTCAATGAACCGAAAGGCGGGCTGCTCCCGATTGGTGGGCTCGATCACGGCCACAAGGGTTATGCGCTCGGGCTTCTGGTGGAAGCGTTGACGCAGGGCCTGGCAGGCCACGGACGCGCGGATGCATACGAAGGCTGGTCGGCGAACGTTTACGTGCAGGTGTTCGATCCCGCGCTGTACGCGGGCTGCGAGGACTTTACGCACCAGACCGAATGGATCGCCGAGGCTTGCCGTACTACGCCGCCGCGCGCCGGCTTTGATCGCGTGCGCCTGCCCGGAGAATCGGGCTTGCGCCGCCGCGAAGAACAAATGCAGCATGGCGTCGAACTGTATCCCGGCATCATGACCGGGCTGGAACCCTGGAGCGACAAACTGCGCGTGCCTGCACCTGCAGCAATCGTCTGATGCGCACGCCAACAGAACACCGCAGGGGCATTGCGCTCATGGTGGGCGCCACGTTGTGCTGGGCGACGGCCGGGATTTTGGTGCGCAACATGGACGCGACCGACGGCTGGAAAATAACCTTCTGGCGATCCTTGTTCATGACGGTCTTCATGATTGCCGTATTGGGGTTCCAGCATGGCGGCCGGCTGCCGCGGCGCATTCGCGCCATGGGCTGGCCCGGCGTGCTGTCCGGCTTCTTGTTTGCATGGATGATGATCTGTTTCATCCTGGCCCTATCGCTGACGACCGTCGCGAACACGCTCGTGGTAGGCAGCATTTCGCCGTTCGTTGCAGCGCTTTGTGGCTATCTTTTCCTGGGCGAAAAAGTCCCACCCCGCACCTGGATGGCCATGCTGGCTGCGCTGGGCGGCATTGTCACCATGTTTTTCGATGCGCTATCGGATGGCGGCTGGGCCGGAAATCTGATCGCCCTCTGCATTCCGGTCGGGTTCGGGGCGAATGTGGTGCTGCTCAGGAAGCACCGCGCCTCGTTCGACATGATTCCTGCAGTGTTACTCGCGGGTGTCTTTTCCATGCTGATCGCACTGCCCTTCGCCTGGCCGCTGACGGTCAGCATCGCCGACCTCGCGCTGCTTTCTGTCATGGGAGTACTGCAGCTCGGTATCGGGCTGTTGCTGATGCTCTCCGCAGTGCGCTATCTCGTTTCCGCGGAGATCGGGTTGCTTTCCATTCTGGAAATCGTATTCGGCACGCTGTCGGTGTGGCTGGTGATTGGCGAGCGGCCAAGCCAAACCGCGCTGATCGGTGGCAGCATGGTGCTGGCAGCACTCATGATCAACGAGATCGCCGGCCTGCGGCCCGCAACGGCATAAGAGCAGCATCCTTGACGAAAGGCTGGAGTTCAATCGATTGGTTGAACCCCATATAGAAGAACGTGACCAAAAAAAGGCGGCAACTTATGTCGCCGCCTGCAGTGAGGTCTTTCGCCGCGTAGTGCCTGATCAATAAATGGCGATGGGATTGCCGGGCGATCCCGTGCCCCCAATAATCTTGAGCGGCGCCCAGATAAACGCGAACTCGTAAACCTTGGCGTCGACCAATGGTTTCAGATCCAGGTTTTCCAGGTTCCAGATGCCGCGCCGGGTCTGCATCTCCGTGTGGCAATGCACGGCATAGTCTTCACCGAACTCTCCGGAAGGCTGTGCATCATTCGACGACGTGTCGCCACCCATGAGCGCGATATCGCGGGAAGCCATGTATTCGCAGGCGCTGATGCCGAAGCCGGGTTCACCGGCACCGAACTCTTCGCGCGCCTTTGCATGCTGGGCGGAATTCATCTTCTTATACACGCTGTTTCCCCAAATGTTGCCGTGCCCCGTATGGAGAAACACGCAATCACCGGGCTGCGGCTCGATAATGCCCTGCCGCTTGATCATTGCCTTCACATCGTCTGCCGTAACGATGCCGATCTCGCCGGGTTTTTTCGGAATGGGCAGCCGCTCGACGCCGCGATACCCTGCCGCATCCAGTACGATGCCTCGGCAAATGAATCCGTTCTCTCCAACATTTTCGACACCGTTCGGGCCCATGCCAACTGCGCGCCCGCCACCTCCGCGTTCATAAGATGCCGGGTACATGCGACCGTTGTACATGAACATGCCTTTCGTAGTGTTCACGCCGATATGGCCAGGACCGTCGAACTGCGTACCGATCTGGCCAATTTCCGTCGAGACGTACTCATCGTGATAAATCATGGCGTTCTTGCCGAAAGGTCCGGCGTGCGGTGTGCCCGGCAGCACCATTTTCCAGCCGCGCTCGCCAACTGCCGGGATATCCTTGTGATAGTACTTGCCCAGCGTCACCGACTTGTTCTGCTTGATCATGCTGATGGCCCGCGCGATGTTGGCGGGATTCTTGGTATGGTTTGACGAGCCTGCTGAGTCGTCCTTGCCCCATTTTGTCGGAGCCCAGTTCTCCTGGAACGGTTTGTCGCTGACCTGCGCCTGGACGACAGCCGCCGATAACGCAAAGGCCAAGCCGGCCGCTACGGCGATGATTGAAACTTTCATAATATCTCCTTCCCCTGATTGTTTTTGGATGACTGCGATATTGCGGGCCGGGGGACAGCATCAACAACACCGGCTTGAAAATGTCCACTCCCCATACCGGTCGCACTCAACGCCCAGCCGCGCCGGGACGCCGGAACACTTTACTCCGCTTTTTGTTCGGGGCGGAAATGGTCGAAACGCATACTGGGGATGGCAGCCCTGCTGCCCCGTGTTGCACGCCAGGAATCAGTTCCACCTGCAGTGTGATTGATGCAGCGCGCTGATTGGTGCGCGTGGTGCCAGCGACAACATCCTTCTTCCAGCGGCTCGCCGCTGGTGTCTCGATGCGGCGACTGGTGGTCGCGTGAAGCCACAATTCAGGATACGTTGATGATAACCGGCCGGTTACCGCGCCTCTCAATATCGATAACCAGGGTCGAACGTGCCGGTTTATCGATCAGATATGTCCACGGCGTATCGACAAACCGTGCATGGTAGGACGTGCTGTGGCTGGATACCGTCTTCCCGGTTTCGTCCTTGCACCATACGATCAGGGCGCCCACCTTGTCGAGTTGAACGGTGTAGGGACCGATACACTGGCCCTCCTTTGAGGGCGTCCTGTGCTCGATGCTGTATCGCGCGCCGTTCTCAGGGCCCAGTCGCGAGGCGCCGGCTTCAATGTCGTAAGCGATACGCGTGGCGGCATCGGTAAAAGCATCGCAAGCCGCAATCGCGGCCGACATCATTATTAGCCAGCACCACCTGCGGCAAATTTTTTCTGAAGACTGGCTGTTGATCAGAGTCACTTCGCCGCCTGGTCGTTCGTTCTGTCCAGCGTCGCGATCAGGCTCCGCACCAGGGCGACCCACGCAAACAACGCCCATACTGCGACCAATATCCCTGCCGCGCCGAAGATCATGCGTCCCGTAGTCTCACGGCCTGGACCTTCGCTCGCCAAACCGGAGAAACCGAACGATAAGCTGAACATGCGTTCA
Source organism: Burkholderiales bacterium (assembly GCA_035573615.1). Taxonomy (GTDB): domain Bacteria; phylum Pseudomonadota; class Gammaproteobacteria; order Burkholderiales; family JACQAP01; genus JACQAP01. The sequence continues at coordinate 11,497 of DATMZQ010000030.1, forward strand.
CCGGCGCCGAATCCGATCCACAGCGGCACGGCCGCAAAAGCAGTCAAAAGCAGGCATCCCAAGATCTGTCGGACAAGATCGATCGCTTTCTGCTGGGCTGGCGTGTACTGATCAACCGCACGCAACCCTGCCACCAGCGACGGCGCGAGAAATGAAGCGCCCGCCAATACGAAAACCAATCCGGCAAGGCCAACTACCCAATGTGGCGCGTGGAATGATTCTTCCGGTGCGGGAATCAGACCCAACGCAATCGAGACGATGAAAGTGCCCGAAATAGCTGCCACGAATCCGACCAACAGCTGTTGTCTGGACGGTATGGACTTTGCGGGCTTCGCTATCACTTTGTTGATCCGCGTTGCGTTATTGCAGCTGCATCAAAACTGGACTCGCCCGTCATTCCCGATCGGCCAATGGATCATATCCTGACTCGATGCGGGAACCCTCGCGCCGCATGCGTTGAAGAATACGCTCGCTGTAGCCGTCGTCCGGAGTGCTGTTGCCACGCAGAACGTCTCCCACCAGACGATAGAGTGTGTAGCGGTCGCGCAGCCGCTCGTCGGCGGCAGTTTCATCCAGCGCCGCCTTCACCTCAGCGGAAGCAAGTTGTCCATCCAGCAACAGAGAGACTTTCAGTGACATGCTCACCACCTCCTATTGCGTTGCGGCCCGAGCACCGATTCCAGGCGCTTGGCGATAAATTCGCGGGCACGATAAATCCGGATGCGTACAGTTCCGATTGGAACATTCAGCATCCCGGCAATCTCCGCGTAGGATTTGCCTTCGACTTCATAGAGCATCAGGGCCTCGGCCAGATCAGGCTGTAGTTTCGTGAGCGCCCTTTGCACGGTATCCGCGATCTGTTTGGCAATCAACGTGCGCTCGGGATCGGCTGCATCCGAAATTCCGGGCTCGAACGCCTCCGCTCGCTCATCCGGCGCGTCGTCACCCAACTGCACAGCTTCGGGCGAGCGCTTCAGGTGACTTAGCGCGGCGTTACTTGCGATGCGATAGAGCCAACTGAAGAATGCGCTGTCCCCTCGAAACGAGGCGAGGCCGCGGTGAGCGCGAATGAATACCTCCTGGACAACGTCCTCTACATCGGCTGAATGGCGCAAATAACGCGCAACGTGCCGTGCGATGCGCCGCTGGTATTTGACGACCAACGCCTCGAAAGCTTTCGCGTCGCCCGTCTGCGCAAGCCGCACGAGTTCCGCATCCTGATCGGCGATCACCATGGCCGCGCCAGCATACGCAAGCGGGCAATCCGGCGCAATCGCGCCCACTGCCTCGGTGTGGCTTACTTATGCGGCTCCATCGCTAGCGGTCGGATATCGGTTAATTCAGGAATGCGGAGTATTTACTGCCATTTCCTTGCTAAGCAAAGGACTCTGCCGGAGCGGTTCGGTTTCATATTTTTTTCGCGCTATTGGCATCAAAAAAAGTAACCGGGCGCGAACCTCCGGGTCAGAGATTGCGCTGAGGCCAATCAGCCTTACGCAGGCTTTTTACTTTCAACTTTTCTCAAAAAGGCACATTAATGAAATCGCTATCCCGCTACATCGCTGGCGCCGTCCTGGCAGCCGCTAGCTCGTTTGCATTTGCCGCCGATATCGTCGATACAGCAGTTTCCGCTGGCCAGTTCAAGACGCTGGTCAAGGCGGTTCAGGAAGCCGGGTTGGTCGATACCCTCAAGAGCAAGGGGCCATTCACGGTTTTTGCTCCGACCGATGAAGCGTTTGCCAAGCTTCCCGCCGGCACGTTGGATGCCCTGCTGAAGGACAAGCAGAAACTGGCCGCCGTCCTGACTTACCATGTTGTTCCGGGCAGGGTCATGGCAGCTCAAGTTAAGCCGGGCCAGGTCAAAACAGTTGAAGGTCAGTCGCTCACGGTGACCACCATGAACGGTGCGGTCATGGTCAACAACGCCAAGGTACTGAAGACCGATATCGTCGCTTCCAACGGCGTGATTCACGTAATTGACACCGTAGTTCTGCCGCAGTAACCCAAGTTCGCTGGTCACCCACCCGGCATTTGCCGGGTGGCGTTGTTTATAGGACGCTGCGAGGCTCGTTCGTTCTCCCCGCTACTGCGTTGCCAGCCTGCGCACGATTTCGGTCATGACTTCGGTCCCGAATATCACATTATCGATGGAGACGCGTTCATCGTTGCCGTGCACACCGCCGAGATCCTTCGGCATCAGCTTGAACGGCATGAAGCCATAGCACGGTATACCCTTCTCCCGGAAATAATGGCAATCCGTAAACCCGGTAATCATCGGCGCGGTCACCAACGTTCCGGGATCGTATACGTTCGCGACCTCACGGAGCACGTCAAAGAACTCGCTGTCGACGGGAGAAGTGCTGGGCGGGAAAGACAGGACAGGTTCAATCCGGATGGAATCATCGGCAATGACATTTTTCAGCGCGCGCAAGAATCGCTGTGGATCTTCGCTTGGCAGCAATCTCACATCAAGCTGTGCGGACGCTTCCGGCGGAATGACATTGACCTTGTTGGAACCTTCCAGCATGGTGATGGAGATGGTGTTGCGGACCATGGCGTTCGCCCGCAAGTCCTTCGTGAATTCGGTGGCGAACACAGGATCCAGTAATGCCTTGCGCAAATCCTTCAGGCGTTCCCGCCGCTCCGCCACAGGGTCCAGGTGGGCCGTCTGCGCGTAGAACTTCTGCACGATATCTTCCACTTTCAGCGGCGTCTTGTAGGTGGCGACACGGTGCAGTGCTTCAACCAGCTTGAGGACTGCTGAATCAGGACGCGGCGCAGAGCCATGACCTGGCGTGCCGGTGGCGGTGAGCTTCAACCAGAACGGCACTTTTTCGGCCGGATAGGCCGCGTAGTAACGCACCTTGCCATCGTCGCCGGTCAGGATCCACCCAAATTCATTCAGCACCACGCCGGCGTCTTTGAACACATCGAAATGCTGT
>DATMZQ010000031.1:0-7658 GCA_035573615.1 Burkholderiales bacterium
CTCAACCCAAACAGATGCTGCGACTGCTGGGGGCAAGCGGCAATAATTTGAAGAATGTGAATTTGGAACTTCCGGTGGGATTGCTGGTTTGTATAACAGGCGTTTCCGGGTCGGGCAAGTCCACACTCATCAATGACACCCTCTATAACGCGGTGGCGCAGCATCTGTATGGCAGCAGCGCAGAAGCGGCCCCATACGAAAAAATCGAGGGACTGGAATTTTTCGACAAAGTCGTTAACGTGGACCAGAGTCCGATCGGACGCACGCCGCGTTCCAACCCCGCCACGTACACCGGCCTGTTCACACCGATCCGCGATCTGTTCGCGGGCGTGCCGATGGCGCGCGAGCGCGGCTACGGAGCAGGCCGTTTTTCCTTCAATGTCAAAGGTGGACGTTGCGAAGCGTGTCAAGGCGATGGCGTGCTGAAGGTGGAGATGCACTTTCTGCCGGACATCTATGTAACCTGCGATGTTTGTCACGGCAATCGCTACAACCGTGAGACTTTGGAAGTTCAGTATAAAGCCCGCAATATTCACGAGGTACTTGACATGACCGTGGAGCAGGCGCGGGAGTTTTTCAGCGCTGTTCCCGTCATTTCTCGTAAGCTCGAAACACTGATCGATGTTGGACTTGGCTATATCCGCCTAGGCCAGAGCGCGACCACCCTGTCCGGCGGCGAAGCGCAGCGCGTCAAGCTCGCACTCGAGCTATCCAAACGCGATACCGGGCGCACACTCTACATCCTCGACGAACCGACCACTGGCCTTCATTTCCACGACATCGAATTGCTGCTTACCGTGTTGCACCGCTTGCGCGATCACGGCAACACCGTGGTGGTGATCGAGCACAATATGGACGTCATCAAGACAGCGGACTGGATCATCGATCTCGGTCCAGAAGGCGGTGACGGGGGCGGCAGCATCATTGCTCAGGGCACACCCGAAACCCTTGCGAACGACGCGTCCTCGTATACGGGCCGCTATTTAAGCCAAGTGATCGGTCGCCAGCCGGCACCAAAGCGGCTCGCTGCCGGCTAGCAGGCAGAAAAAAAAGCCGGGCAAGCCCGGCTTTTTCAGACCCGCGATTCATTGCAGTTCTATATCAGGTCTTCGCGCTCTTGGGTTCTTCCACGATTTCCGGACGATCAAGCAATTCGATTAATGCCATGGGAGCGTTATCGCCCTGCCGGAAACCGAATTTCAGAATGCGCAAATAACCTCCGCTGCGATTCGCGAAACGAGGCCCCAGTTCATTGAACAGCTTGAGCACCATTTCACGATCACGCAAGCGGGAAAATGCCAAACGTCGATTGGCCAGAGAGGGTTTTTTGCCAAGCGTAATGATCGGCTCGGCCACGCGGCGAAGTTCCTTGGCCTTCGGGAGCGTGGTCTTGATGACCTCGTGCCGCAGCAATGAGTTTGTCATGTTACGCAGCATGGCCAGCCGATGGCTGGTCGTGCGGTTCAGTTTTCGCAATCCGAGTTGGTGGCGCATGCTCTATCCCCTTACACCTTCTCAAGTCCGACCGGCGGCCAGTTCTCGAGCTTCATCCCCAGTGTCAGCCCGCGCGAGGCCAGAACTTCCTTGATCTCGTTTAGCGATTTCCGGCCCAGGTTCGGTGTCTTCAGCAATTCAGTTTCCGTGCGCTGGATCAGGTCGCCAATGTAATAGATGTTTTCAGCCTTGAGGCAGTTTGCCGAACGCACTGTAAGCTCGAGATCATCCACCGGGCGCAGCAGAATGGGATCGACCTGGGGCGCCTTTGGTTGCTCGATCGGCGCCGGTGTCCCTTTCAGGTCCGCGAACAGTGACAACTGATCCACCAGTATGCGGGCGGCGTAGCGAATGGCCTCTTCCGGCTCGACCACGCCGTTGGTCTCGATATCCATGATCAGCTTATCCAGGTCAGTGCGCTGTTCGACCCGAGCCGATTCAACAGCATAACTAACCCGCTTCACGGGGCTGAAAGAGGCGTCTACCATGATATTGCCGATGGTTCGGCCTTCTTTGGCCAATGCGCGCGTCGTAGCGGGCACGTAACCGCGGCCGCCTTCGACCTTGATCTGCATGTCCAGCTTGCCGCCTGGGGCGATGTGCGCAATGACATGTTCCGGGTTGATGATCTCCACGTCGTGTGACGCTTCAATGTCGCCCGCGGTAACCACGTTCTCTCCCTGCTTCTTGAGATTAAGAACGACCTCATCGCGATTGTGTAATTTCAGCACGATGCCCTTCAGATTAAGCAGGATATCGACGACGTCCTCCTGTACTCCATCGATGGTGGAGTATTCATGGAGTACGCCGTTGATCTTGACTTCGGTAGGTGCAAAACCGGGCATCGAGGACAGCAGCACCCGGCGCAGGGCATTACCGAGGGTGTGACCATAACCGCGTTCGAACGGCTCCATCGTAACCTTCGCATGGAAGGACGAGATCGTTTGTACATCGATGATTCGCGGCTTCAGAAAGCTGCTTTGCATAAACGTGACCCTCTAGATTGAATTCGGGACGTCCGTATTAAAAACACGCGGCCCGGCCGGTCCAGCGGCGGGCCGCATTACCGTGTTGCCTTACTTCGAATACAGTTCCACCACCAGCGATTCGTTTATCGTGGAAGGCAGCTCAGAGCGTTGTGGCTTTGCCTTGAAAGTACCTTTGAGCGCTTTGGTATCGACTTCGATCCACTCGGGAAAGCCGCGGCCTTCCGCCGCCGCCACGGCGCCCTTGATGCGCAACTGGGCTTTCGCGCCCTCGACCACCTCCACAGCATCTCCCGGCCGCACCTGGTATGACGGGATGTTGACCCGCTTGCCATTCACCAGAATGCCGTTGTGGCGCACCACCTGACGTGCCTCGGTACGCGAGGAACCGAATCCCATCCGATAGGCGACGGTATCGAGCCGGCTTTCCAGCATCTGCAAGAGCGCCTCGCCCGTTACTTCCTTCGCGCGCGCGGCGAGCTTGTAGGTATTGCGAAACTGGCGTTCCAGCATTCCATAGATGCGACGGATCTTCTGCTTTTCGCGCAGTTGCGTGCCGTAGTCGGAACGGCGCAAGTTCTTTTGGCCATGCTGACCGGGCGCATACGACCGGCGCTCGATCGAGCACTTGTCGCCGAAACATTTTTCGCCTTTGAGAAACAGTTTTTCACCTTCTCGGCGGCACTGGCGGCACTTCGGGTCTAAATTTCTTGCCACAGCAATCTCCTTGGGATCAGATACGGCGCTTCTTCGGCGGACGGCATCCGTTGTGCGGAACCGGGGTCACGTCCGAGATGCTAGTGATCTTGAAACCGACACCATTCAGAGCGCGGACAGCGGACTCGCGACCCGGGCCCGGGCCTTTGATGCGCACTTCCAGATTCTTTACGCCACACTCCTGGGCAGCGCGCCCAGCCTGCTCTGCAGCGATCTGGGCTGCAAACGGGGTCGACTTGCGTGAGCCCTTGAAACCAGCCGCCCCAGAAGTTGCCCAGGACAGTGCGTTCCCCTGGCGATCGGTGATGGTCACAATCGTGTTGTTGAAGGAGGCGTGAATGTGGGCGATGCCCTCGGCCACGTTCTTCTTGACCTTCTTGCGTACCCGTACTGCTGGGGTGGTTGCCTTTGCCATATCGGAAATCCTTGCTCGGTTCGTTTACTTCGCTGGTGGCGGAGTTGCACCACCGGTACGCTGGATCGCCTTGCGTGGCCCCTTGCGGGTTCGTGCATTGGTGCGCGTGCGCTGTCCACGTGCCGGCAATCCGCGGCGGTGCCTTGTCCCGCGATAGCAGCCCAGGTCCATCAGGCGTTTGATATTCATCGTGACTTCACGGCGAAGATCGCCTTCGACCGTGAATTTCGCGACCTGCTCACGCAGCTTTTCCATGTCGTTGTCGGATAGATCCTTGATCTTGATCGAACCGTTTATGCCGGCCGCAGTGCAAATGGCGCGCGAACGGGCGCGACCGATGCCATAGATCGACGTCAGCGCAATGACTGCGTGCTGATGGTTGGGAATGTTTACACCTGAGATACGGGCCATATGCGTTCCTGCGTTCTGTATTTAAAGTCGCGTTACCGCGCGTTAACCTTGGCGTTGCTTATGGCGCGGGTCCGTACAGATCACGCGCACAACGCGATTGCGCCGGACGATCTTGCAGTTCCGGCACATCTTCTTTACCGATGCCTGTACTCTCATTTCTGCTCCTTCAGTGCGCAATGTCGCGAGCTTGTTTTATCCAGACTACTTCGCGCGGAACACGATGCGCGCGCGTGTCAAATCGTAAGGCGTAAGATCAACCGTAACCTTGTCACCCGGAAGAATCCGGATATAGTGCATCCGCATTTTTCCCGAAATATGTCCTAGCACCACATGGCCGTTTTCCAGCTTCACGCGAAACGTCGCGTTTGGCAGGGTTTCCAGGATTTCTCCCTGCATCTGGATAGTCTCTTCCTTGGCCATGCTCCTCCGCTATCGAGTCGGAAACATCCCGCCCTTGAAATTCGCTTTCTTGAGCAGGCTCTCATATTGATGCGACATGATGTAGGCCTGTACTTGGGCCATGAAATCCATAGTCACCACCACGATAATCAGCAAACTGGTGCCACCGAAATAAAACGGCACATTCCACTTCACGATCAAAAATTCCGGCAACAGGCACACGAGCGTCACGTAGATCGCTCCAGCGAGCGTCAACCTCATGGTGATCTTCTCGATGTACTTCGCTGTCTGGTCGCCAGGCCGAATACCCGGTACGAAAGCGCCGCCCTTCTTGAGGTTCTCCGCCGTTTCCTTGGGATTGAACACCAGGGCCGTGTAAAAGAAGCAGAAGAAAATGATCGCGGACGCGTAAAGCAATACGTAAATCGGCTGGCCCGGGTGCAGCGTTCCGCTGATATCGCGCAGCCAGGTCATGCTTTCGTTACTGCCAAACCAACCGGCCAGCGTGGCCGGAAATAAAATGATGCTCGATGCAAATATGGGCGGTATCACCCCTGACATGTTCAGTTTCAGGGGCAGATGCGAACTCTGGCCGCCATATACTTTGCGTCCCACCTGCCGCTTCGCATAATTCACCAGGATCTTGCGCTGACCCCGCTCTACGAACACCACAAATCCAGTGACCAGGATTGCGCCGACCAGCAACAGCAGCACCAGGGGAATGGAAAACGCCCCGGTACGCGCCAGTTCCAGCGTGCCTCCGATTGCGCGCGGAAAGCCGGCGGCGATGCCGGCAAAAATGATGAGCGAGATACCGTTGCCGATGCCGCGCTCCGTGATCTGTTCGCCGAGCCACATCAGGAACATCGTGCCGGTTACCAGGGTTACAACCGTGGTGAAGCGAAACGCCAGTCCCGGATCGATTACCAGGCCGCGTTGCGATTCCAGCGCGATTGCGATGCCCAGCCCCTGAAACGTCGCCAGAAACAATGTCCCGTAGCGCGTGTACTGCGTGATCTTTCTGCGGCCGGACTCGCCTTCCTTCTTCAACTGCTCCAGTGTCGGCGATACGACCGTCAGCAGCTGCATGATGATCGATGCCGAAATGTACGGCATGATGCCCAGCGCGAAAATGGTAAATCGTGACAAGGCGCCGCCTGAGAACATATTGAACATGTCCAGGATGCCGCCCTTCTGCGACTTGAACAGTTCCGCCAGCTGAATCGGATCGATCCCGGGCACAGGGACGTGCGCACCGATGCGGTACACGATCAACGCGCCCAGCAGGAACAGCAATCGGCGCTTGAGGTCGCCGAATTTGCCCATACCGATTAAAGATTTTTCTGCCAAATCTAGCCTTCCACGCTTCCGCCGGCTTTTTCTATCGCCGAACGCGCACCTTTGCTAACCAGCAATCCGCGCAGCTTCACCTTGCGCTTGATCTCACCATTCAATATGACTTTGGCTGACAGCGCCGCATGCGGCACCACACCTGCCTGCTTCAGTACTGCAATGTCAATTTCATCTACCGGCAACTTGTCGAGCGACGACAATCTCACCTCGGCCGTATCACCCCGACTGAGCGAAATGAATCCACGCTTTGGCAGCCGCCGATGCAGCGGCATTTGGCCGCCCTCGAAGCCAACCTTGTGAAAGCCGCCCGAACGCGCCTTTTGTCCCTTGTGGCCACGCCCGGCCGTCTTGCCGAGTCCACTGCCGATGCCTCTGCCGACGCGCTTTTTCGCGTGCTTGGCTCCCGCCGCGGGTTTAATTTGGTTCAAACGCATCTAGGCCTCGCACTTCACCAGATAACTTATCTTGTTGATCATGCCGCGCACCGCGGGAGTATCTTCCAACTCAACGGTGTGGTTAATGCGCCGCAAGCCAAGGCCGCGCACGGTGGCGCGATGGCTTTCTCGCGTGCCAACGACGCCGCGGACCAGCGTGACCTTGACGGTCTTGCCGGATTTTTTTGCGGTTTCTGTCTTTTTGACCATGATTGTCGTAAACCGTTAGCCGAGTATTTGTTCAACTGTCTTGCCGCGCTTGGCGGCGATTTCGGAAGGCGTACTCATGCCTTGCAATCCGTTTATCGTTGCTCGCACCACGTTGTACGGATTGGTCGAACCCAGACATTTGGCCAGTACATTAGTCACTCCCATGACTTCAAAAATCGCGCGCATGGGCCCTCCCGCGATGATCCCGGTGCCTTCCGATGCCGGCTGCATGAAGACTTTCGCCGACCCGTGTTCGCCGACGACTGCATGTTGCAACGTCCCGTTTTTCAGGCTGATCTTGACCATTTTGCGGCGCGCCTCGTCCATGGCCTTTTGCACCGCCACCGGCACTTCCCTTGCCTTGCCCTTGCCCATGCCGATTCCGCCATCTCCATCGCCCACTACAGTCAGAGCGGCAAAGCCCAGGATACGGCCGCCTTTAACCACCTTAGTCACGCGATTCACTGACACCATCTTTTCGCGCATGCCGTCGCTGCGCTCTTCGTTCTGTTGCTGCATTCTGGCCATGGTTGATATCCTTAGAACTTCAGTCCGGCTTCGCGGGCCGCTTCGGCAAGCGCCTTGACACGGCCGTGATACTTGAATCCGGCGCGATCAAATGCGACCTGCTCAACACCCTGCGCCTTGGCCTTTTCAGCGATACGCTTGCCCACGATGGCGGCGGCCTTGAGGTTCCTTCCATTACCGACTTCCTTGCGCACATCGGCCTCCAGCGTCGATGCCGATGCGAGCACTTTGGAGGTGGGGTCGATTACTTGCGCATATATATGGTCATTGGAGCGATGCACTGCAAGCCTCACCGCCTTCAATTCCGCGATTTTTGCGCGGGTCTGGCGTGCACGGCGCATGCGCGATTGCTTCTTGTCAATCATGGTCGTCGGCTCCGTTACTTTTTCTTGGTTTCTTTCAGTACAACCCGTTCGTCGGAATAGCGAACGCCCTTGCCCTTGTAAGGCTCGGGTGGACGATAGCCGCGCACTTCCGCCGCTACCTGGCCGACGACCTGCTTGTCTATGCCTTTGATCACTATTTCGGTCTGCGCCGGCGTTTCCACCTTGATGCCTTTCGGCATCCGGTGCACCACGGGGTGCGAAAACCCCAGCGTCAGATTCAGCTTGTCGCCCTGAGCCTGCGCGCGGTATCCGACTCCAACCAGTTGCAGCTTTTTCTCAAATCCCTTTGTCACGCCTTCTATCATGTTCGCCACCAACGCCCGCA
>DATMZQ010000032.1:0-2490 GCA_035573615.1 Burkholderiales bacterium
TACGACCCCGCCAATGCAGAAGCTGGGCGCAAAGGTGCAGTCAGCAAAGGCGCATTGCGCGGCCTGCGCACCAGCGCCAAAAAAATGAACCCCGCGCTGGCGGCCGATAGCGGTTCCATGGCGGATTTGTCATGGCAGAACTTCATCAAGGAAGTGTTCTTTGACAGCGAGACGTCGATCGGGCTGATTTCGACACCTCCCGGGCCGTATCCGCAAGAAGCGGTAGTCCCGCCCAGGGAAATGACGCATATCCGCGATGAGATCAACCGTGTCACGCAATCGCGTCGCATGCTTGCCCACGGCCTCGTCACGCCGCAGCTTGGCCGGGCCGACCTGGATTTCATGCAGATGCAGGCCGAAACATTAAAGGTAGATGCGTGGAAGGCTTACACCGGCTCCTGTCCGAAGGGATTCGAACACGGCTGGTTTCTCGACGATGAGAAAATTGCCTATCCGATGCTGGAAAAAGCCCGCAGTCTGGATATCAAGCGCCTGTGCGTCCACAAGGGGTTGCCTTTGGGCACGGTGGCCGATTACAACCATCCGCGGGATCTCATCAAGGCGGCGAAGGATTTTCCCGACATCGCCTTTCTTTGTTACCACTCCGGGTTGCTCGGGCCGACTGCGCCCAAAGCATCAGGTGAAGTACCTTGGACAACCGAATTTTGCGAGATGAAGAAAAAGCAGCCCGGCATAAACAATATCTATATGGAACTGGGTTCGACCTTCGGGCAATTGGTCACGACCAATCCCACTGCTTGCGCGCACCTGCTTGGCCAGCTTGTAGCCGCATTCGGTGCGGATCACGTGTTGTGGGGAACTGATTCAATCTGGTATGGAACGCCGCAGTGGCAGATCGAAGCCTTCCGCCGTTTCCAGATTCCCGATGCATTAATCGACAAGCACGGCTATGCGTCGCTGACACCTGAAGTCAAAGAACAGATTTTCGGTCTGAATGCGGCGCGCGTATTCAATGTAGACGTCAACGCAAAGCGCAACGAAATTCCGGCGGATTATTTGAGCCAGATCAAGATGGCCTATCTTGACGAAGGCGCTTCACCGAGTCACCGCTGGTACGGGTGGGTGGCCGCCTGAAACTGCAAACGCCGCTGTCCGGTAACGCAACGATCAGGCGTGCCTTGCAAATAACGTCGACCAGCAGCGTTCCTCGCCGCACAGTAATGTCAGTCCGTCCCGTGCGGGTCGCGCGCACGGGGCGGCACCAAACAGGCGCGCCAGCGGCGTTGCGGCGGGTGAAAAAAACGCGGTGACCCGGCATTGCAGGTGTCCTTCGGAGTCGTATCGAGTGAACACCGCCATGCCCGCTGGTTTGCCCGTTGCTGCGAACAGCGGCGCAAAGGCGGCCTCGATTTCGCCGCACGGCTCGTACGCCGTCAGCCCGTCGCCAATATCTTTGGAATACCAGGTATCCATGATCGGTGCGGTCAGAGCAGCACTGAACTCCGGTCGAGTGTAACGCAAGTCATGAAATGCCGGCGCGGCGCATCGGGCGGTAGCGGTCCGCCGCTATAATGACGCGGATTCTTCAGCCGCCAGGTGGTCCGTGTACCAACGTTATTTCGGCTTCGTCGAAGCACCGTTCTCGATCGCACCCGACCCGCGCTATCTGTACCTGAGCCAGCGGCACCAGGAGGCGCTCGCGCATCTGTTGTATGGAATCAACGGCAACGGTGGATTCGTCCTGCTCACGGGCGACGTTGGCGCGGGCAAAACGACCGTATGCCGTTGCCTGCTCGAACAGATTCCGCCGTCCTGCGACGTCGCTTACATTTTCAATCCCAAGCTCACCGTCGAGGAGCTGCTCTCGACCATCTGCATCGAATTCGGTATTGCTTGTCCGCCCGGGACGCCGAGTATCAAGATGTACGTTGACTGCATCAACGCCTATCTGCTCGAAGCACACGCCAGCGGCCGGCATACGGTGCTGATCATCGACGAGGCGCAGAATCTGTCTGCCGATGTTCTGGAACAGATGCGCCTGCTCACCAATCTGGAGACGAACCAGCGCAAATTGCTGCAGATCATCCTGATCGGCCAGCCCGAATTGGCCACGATGCTGGAGCGGCCCGAGCTACGGCAGGTGAGCCAGCGAATCATCGCGCGCTATCGCCTCGGACCGCTTTCCAAACCCGAGGTCGCAGCGTACGTCACGCACCGACTCGAAATAGCGGGCGCGAGGCGTCCGTTATTTTCCCCGCGATTGACGGGGCAACTATATCGTCTCACGCGCGGCGTTCCACGCGTGATTAACGTACTGTGCGATCGCGCTCTGCTGGGCGCTTACGTGCAAGGCAAGGAACGCGTCGATGCCGCTACGCTAACGCAAGCGGCGCGTGAAGTGTTTCACCAGGCCGACGACCGCCGCAATGTTTTGCGCGGACTCATCGCAACTTTGATTCTCACGGCCGGTGTCGCCGTGGCATTTACCCTGCATCGGCAGGATATGAATGATGCGCGCATGTCCATCCC
>DATMZQ010000033.1:0-6227 GCA_035573615.1 Burkholderiales bacterium
CTATATCGATAAAAAGCTGAAGAACGATACCGTGCGCAAAAAGCTTCTGCGGCCGGCTAATTAAGTCCCTCGCGACGCATTGCCGCGCTGGCCGTTGCATTTAACCGCGCCCCGTGGAGAAAATGATTACAAAGGCGCCAGGGATCATAGGCAGCACCGCTGCGTCAGCCTGCATGTTTGATATGCGACACATTGTTCGCGCGGCATTCGCAATAATAGCTTTCGGCGCTTGTGCAGCAGCGAGCGCACAGGACATCGAGCCGCGCGCCTATTCCAATGCGCCGGTTGGCGTAAATTTCTTGATTGTCGGTTACGCGAATACGCGCGGCGACCTGTCGTTCGAGACCTTGCCTCTGACCAATGCTGAATTGCATGCCTCCAGCGCCGTATTCGCTTACGCAAGGGCGCTTGATTTATGGGGCAAGTCAGGCAAGTTCGACGTCATAGCGCCTTACACCTGGTTGTCCGGAACGGCGGATTTTGCCGGGCAAGGGGTTCAACGCGATGTAAATGGCTTCAATGATCCCAGGTTTCGGCTGTCCGTCAATCTCTATGGGGCGCCAGCGCTCACCCGTGAGGAATTCAGGCAATACAAGCAGGATCTGATTATTGGCGCGAGCCTGCAAGTGTCCCCGCCGCTGGGTCAGTACGACGATACCCGGCTGATCAACCTTGGCACCAATCGCTGGTCGTTCAAACCCGAAATAGGTATCTCGAAGGCGCGCGGTCCCTGGACGCTGGAGTTCGCCGCGGCAGCAACCTTGTATACCACCAACAATGATTTCTTCGGCGGGAACACGCGTTCACAGGACCCGCTCTACTCAATGCAGGGGCACGTGATTTACGGCTTCTCCTCGGGCATTTGGGCTTCGCTGGATGCAACCTACTTCACCGGCGGCCGTTCAACCCTGAACGGGACCATAAACAATGATCTTCAGCAGAATTGGCGCACCGGCGCAACGCTCGCCGTGCCAGTGAATGCCTATCAATCCATCAAGTTTTACGCGAGCAGTGGTGTTTCAGCACGCACAGGCAACAACTATGATCTGCTCGGTGTTGCCTGGCAGGTTCGGTGGGGTGGCGGTCTCTGACGAGTGCTGCTTTCGGTTCCATGAACCGCGCTATCCCGGCGCAATCGCAATGAAGAACTTCAACAATGAAAATCCCGAAAGCATGCCGAAAATCCGCGTAGCAAGACTGGACGAACGTTATCCACTGGAACCGCTGTTCGGGCGCATTTTTTCACCGTTCGAGCAATTTCTTCGCCGTACTACCGCGGGCGGTATCGTACTGATCGCCACTACGATTGCCGCGCTTGTCCTTGCTACGGCACTCGGCGCCGATGCCATCCATCGATTCACCGAGCAGCCGTTGGCGCTGTTCACGAGTGAGTGGTGGAGTCTCGGGCTTTCGGTGCATGAGTGGGTAAACGACGGGCTCATGACCTTCTTTTTCCTGCTGGTTGGTCTCGAATTGAAACGTGAAATACTGGTCGGCGAACTTTCGTCCCTCAAAGATGCCGCGCTGCCGGTCGTGGCGGCGCTCGGGGGAATGGTATTGCCGGCGTTGTGTTATGCCGTATTTAACGCAGGCACGCCCGCCGCAGCCGGTTGGGGCATCCCGATGGCAACGGATATTGCGTTCGCCGTGGGCATTCTGGTCCTGCTGGCGTGGCGGGTTCCGAAGAATCTCATCATTTTCCTGACGGCATTGGCGATTGCCGATGACCTCGGTGCAGTGCTCGTTATCGCGGTTTTTTATACGGCTGACATCAATGTGTACATGCTTGCCGCAGCCGCGTCGCTGCTCGGCCTGCTGGTACTGTTCAACCGCGCGGGCATCCGCCATCCACTTGCCTACGCCATCCTGGGCGTGTTGCTCTGGTTCGCGGTCCACACATCGGGTGTGCATGCGACCCTGTCAGGCGTCCTGCTGGCCATGGCTATCCCCGCCCGCCCCGCGTACACACCGGCGCATTTCGAGCGCCGCATCGATGAATTGCAATCGGCGTTTCGCGCGAATCGCCGCGACAAGAACTCCACCGACGACCCGCTCAGCAATCAGCGGATGGCGGCCATCGCGCACGCGATGGAACGTTCGGCGGTTGCCGTGCAAAGCCCGCTCCAGCGCATCGAGCATGGACTTACGCCGTGGGTGACATTTCTGATCGTTCCTGTATTCGCCCTGTCCAACGCGGGCATCGATCTGTTCAGCATAACCTGGAGCGAAGCGCTTGCGAGCAAGATTACGCTTGGTGTCATCAGCGGTTTGCTTGTCGGCAAGTTTGCCGGCATTACGCTGTTCAGCTGGATTGCAATTCGAGTGGGCATCGCGCGATTACCGGCGGGAGTAAGCTGGACACAGCTGATGGGAGCGGCCTGGCTGGCTGGAATTGGCTTCACCATGTCGCTGTTTATTGCGCAACTGGCGTTGACGACGCCTGAAGCCATCGACCAGGCCAAGCTGGGCATCCTGCTCGGGTCTTCGATTTCGGCAGTGATCGGGCTGCTCTGGCTTTATCTGCACTCGCGCCAGCATTCCGAGCGTCCGCGAGACGCGTAACAGTTTTACATCAACCGGGACAGCACCAGCACATAGAGGGCCGATACCGCAAGCTGCACGACGGTGATGGGCAAGCCATAACGCGCAGGATCATGAGCCCCAGCACCGCGAGTGTGGAAGGCCTTGCACGACCCGTTGATCTCGACCAAACTCGCGCCCGATGCCAAGTCATTGGGTCAAGTCCCTGGCTAACACAAGTCTAAACACAACAATGAAAGGTATGCGTGAAAACTAGCAACGTTGGTCGAATAATTCTTGCTGTGATTGGCGGCAGCATGCTCATTGCGGCATTTTGTCAACCAGTCATGTCACAACAACAGATCGTGCTTCCAACGGACCGTTCGGTACTCCCAATCCCGGAACCGCGCATTGCGCACAGCACTGTACTGAACGTCCGCAATGCTACGCTGCCGCCTCGATTCGAGGTCAAGGCGCCGGCCGGCGCGCCGAATGTTCTGATCGTACTGATCGATGACATGGGGTTCGGCCAGTCGAGCTCCTTCGGCGGACCCATCCATATGCCGACCGTAGAACGCCTGGCCAAAGAAGGGCTGCGTTACAACCAGTTCCATACCACGGCGCTGTGCTCGCCGACGCGCTCGGCCCTGCTCTCCGGGCGCAATCATCACATGAACAACTTCGGCTCCATTTCCGAAACAGGCACCGCCTTTCCCGGACAGACCGGACAGCGCCCGAACAATATCGCGCCGCTCGCCGAGATGTTAAGGCTGAACGGCTACAGTACCGCGGCCTTTGGCAAGAACCACGAAACCGCGGCTTGGGAAGTCAGTCCTTCCGGCCCGACAGATCGTTGGCCCACTCGCCAGGGATTCGACAAGTTCTACGGCTTCATGGGCGGCGAGACCAATCAGTGGGCGCCGCTGATCTATGACGGCATGACGCAGGTAGAGCCGCCGCATGACCCAAACTACAATTTCATGACCGACATGACCAACCAGGCCGTCGCTTGGGTGCAGTATCAGAAATCTCTGACGCCCGAAAAGCCCTTCTTCGTCTATTTCGCTCCCGGCGCGACGCACGCACCCCACCATGTGCCGAAGGAATGGATCGCAAAATACAAAGGCAAATTCGACCAGGGTTGGGACAAGCTGCGCGAAGAAACGCTGGCGCGCCAGATTAAACTGGGCGTAGTGCCTGCCGGCACCAAACTCGCGGCCAAGCCTGCAGCCATCACAGACTGGGACAAGTTAAGCGCAGATGAAAAAAAACTTTTTGCGCGCCAGATGGAAGTTTTCGCGGCCTTCGGCGAATACGCCGATACCGAAATAGGACGGCTGGTCGATGCCATCGGTAGCATGGACCAACTCGACAACACGCTGATCTTCTACATCGTGGGTGACAACGGCGCCAGCGCCGAAGGCGGCATGCATGGCCTGGTCAACGAATATACCTACTTCAACCAGGTGCCCGAATCGGTTGTCGATATCCTGAAACACTACGACGAACTTGGCGGTCCCAAGACTTTTCCCCACTACGCAGCCGGCTGGGCGGTTGCAGGCGATACTCCGTTTGAGTGGACGAAACAGGTTGCCTCCAACTACGGCGGTACCCGTAACGGAATGGTGGTCCACTGGCCGAAGGTCATACAAGCGAAGGGCGAAGTGCGATCGCAGTGGCATCATGTGATTGATATCGCGCCGACGGTTCTTGAGGCTGCCAGCTTGCCGGAGCCTAAGTCCGTCAATGGAACCGTTCAGGAGCCGATCGAAGGCGTGAGCATGCTGTACTCGTTTGCGGATGCCAAAGCGAAAGACCGGCACACGACGCAGTACTTCGAAATTTTCGGCAACCGGGCGATCTACAAAGATGGGTGGCTGGCCGGAACGGTGCACCGCGCAGCATGGGAATACAAGGTCCGCGCGCCGCTCGAAAATGACATATGGGAGTTGTACAACACCCGCGAAGACTTCAGTCTTGCGAATGATATCGCCGCGCAGAATCCCGACAAGCTCAAAGAAATGCAGGAGCTTTTTTTAATCGAAGCCGTCAAGTACTCGGTGCTGCCGCTCGATGATCGCCTGACTGAGCGCTTTATCGCCGGCATGGTCGGTCGGCCCGACCTCATGGCCGGCCGTACCTCGCTCACGGTCCACGAGGGCATGATCGGCATGTCGGAGAACGTATTCATCAACATGAAGAACCGTTCGCACACGATTACGGCCGAAGTGCAAGTTCCGAAGCAAGGTGCGAGCGGCGCGATCATGGCGCAGGCAGGCCGGTTCGGCGGTTGGAGCCTTTACATGCAGGACGGCAAGCCGATGTACACCTACAACTGGCTTGGATTGCAGCGGTTTACCGTGGCTTCCAATACACCGTTGTCTGGAGGCAAGGCAACCATTCGATTTGAATTCGCTTATGACGGCGGCGGCATGGGCAAAGGTGGCACCGGTACGCTCTTCGTCAATGGCAAGCAAGTCGCGACGGGACGGATTGAACGCACGCAGTGTTGCGTGTTTTCAGCGGACGAAGGTACTGACGTGGGCGCAGACGAGGGAACGCCGGTTACCGAAGCGTACAAGGTTCCATTCAAGTTCACGGGCACGATCGACAAGGTGACCATTGAACTTAAAGAGATGAAGCTCGCGGATAAGGGCGACGCGGAACAGGCTCACAAGGAAGCGCGTCTGAGGAAGGGCGTGTCCGACTGAAGCGAAGCGAAAAACGGGGGAAGCCCTTTCTGTGTTCCCCCGCTTTTTTTCCCGGTTCAGTTTATAAAGTCCACTTCCAGGTTTTGTTTCCGATTGTCACAAGTCTTCGTCATCTCGGTGTTGCTATTTGCTGGATATCTGCGTCCGAAGTCATGGGACCGAGTTCACTCGGCTCAAGAGCATTTCCTTGACCCGTTGCGGACCGATTACACTTCCAAGCTCAGACGCAAGTGAGTACAGAACCAATCCACCGAGAGTCCACAGCGCCATGACGCTGACTAAAGGCCACGCGACTTCGCTGAAGACCGCCTGGATCGCATCCCGAACATTGCCATGCTTCAGCAATAGCGGAACGAGCTCTTCGATAAATTTGAAAATGATCACTACTGCGCCATAAAGCAGCGTTTTCCACAGCACTCTGGTGAACAGCAGGGACGGCGACACCCGGACCAGTGGAAACGCCTCGATAAGCAGGATGGCTTTGGCCACAATGAGCGCGCCCAGCGTCGCACTTGTCGCACGAAGGGCGGTAAAGCTGAAGTCATTCAACGATACGGCCCTGGTGAGTGCGATCATGTGAAACAAAAACAAGAACAGAATAGTCGCAGGCAGGATTTCCCGGAACTCTGTCGCGATAATCTTGCCGATTTTTCGCACTTTAATTGCTCCTCATCGCCGCACTGCCGGCAATCACTGTGGGCAACGCGGCACTCTCGGGATTTTGTTTCATCAACCGCGCGCGCACAAAATCAATATGGGCACGCAAAGTGTAAAGAAAGTGTGAATACATGAATGGCACCTGCAGCTTGTTGGCGCGGGCTTCCAGCCGCCCTACCCGCTCGAGCAGCTCCTTTACCGCCTTGGCATCGGACGTACGTGCGGCCAATTCCGCTTCGAGGAATTTTAGTTCCCCATAAAGAATGAATACTCGTCGCCGCACGATGTAACCATAAGTCGCTGGGATAGATCGTATCAGTGGGAATGCGACCCCAATGA
>DATMZQ010000034.1:0-8007 GCA_035573615.1 Burkholderiales bacterium
CTGAACCTCGATAATTTTAGCCTCCAGCATGACCTGGCGCTCGACTACAACTTGCATAGTCTTCAGGAACTCGGAAACACTACGCAGTTCTGCCGGCAAAGCCCGTACCACGATCACTCCGGCTTGCGGGCTCATTACCACATTGCGCCCGCCTTCCGTGCCGATGATGGCCTTTAGCGCATTGCTGATTTCGCTCCAGAAGTCATTGTTCGAACTGGTACTGATGCGACTGCTTTCCATTCCAGTCGTCGTCACGCCGGTGCCACTAACGACCGCTGGCTGCGCAACGGCTCCGGCGTTCGCAGGGTTGGACGCATCGGAAATGGCGCCAGAGGTTACCCTCATCTCGGTCTTGCCTTTGCGCTGGCTCATCAAGTAATTCACTTGATACACGCGCGTTTGCATGCCGATCGGCTCTATCAATATCCGGTTACCCTGGACTTTGTACTCGTAGCCATACACTTCCCGAATCGTGTCGAGTGCTTCGAATACCGTCACATCTCGCAGATTGACCGAGATTTGATCCTTAACCGCAGGATGTACCACCATGCTGTATCGGGTGCCGGATACGATGGCCATGAAAACCTGGCTTGCCGGCGCGTTATTTACTGCCAAATCAAAGCGCGCTTCAATTGGCCTACCATCGACCTTCGGCATCTCCACCGAAAGTGGCGGAAGCAAAGCCTTGTCCACGTTTTCCGATTCTTTAGCCGCTTGAGCCTTTTTGGCGGCATCTCCCATTTCTTTTTTTGCGCTGTTGTACGTAGTACCGTTTTGGTTCATCGTCGCACACGCGCTCACCAGACACACCATGGCCACGGAGACAGAACACCGAAGGGCGTCAGTTCTTTTCTTCATTCTTCGCTCCGGAATTTCCGGACCCTTGAACCTTCGTATCGTTCGGCAATTCCGAATAAGGCTTGTGTCGCGTGGCGCCGACGTCTTCACTGTCATTCAGCCGGGTCACATCCGGAAACAAATGGACAGTTTTCAACCCATCGCGGGTTCGCAGAGTGACCCGTTCTGCCGCGACGGAAATCAGTTCTGCACCCGCAATTGAACCGCCCAAAGCTACGACTTCGCCATTGATGATCGCATAGCGCCGTTCGGGCGAAATAAGCACCGATTGCAAATTCCACCCCGATGGATTCAATTTTCCGGGGAGGCTTTTGCCGCTTCCAAACGACGGCCGCGTCGGGTCCCGCAGCCCCTGTGCGACGCCCGCAGACGCGCTCCCAAGGCAGAGGCCTGCTATCAAAATTGAGGCGTAGCGATTCAAACCACCAACCACGCTTCCTCCAGACTCAGCGTATATAGCGTCAATGTCATAAATACTTTTGGATAATCGACCGCGTTCACCCGCGTGCGCGCGAAGAACATGCGCCAGGGAAGTTTTTCCAGCCGCGATTGATATTCCAGCAGGTCGAGGTACCCACCCTCTACCGTCAACTCCATACCATGCTTGTAGACAAGATTTTTCGTTGTCTTGGAGACCGTATTGCCCGCGTTCGTGGTCGGTTCAACCAACGCGGCAATCGGCAAGGTACGTAATTTGACCAATCTCACCTGGGACTCCCGGTTCAGCATGTCTTCCAGGAGTTTCGCCATCTGTTTCGGTGGTACCAAACCTTGCTGAACGCCGTGCAGTTCCGCGTCATAGCTACTCAACCGTTGCTTCAGCTCATCGATCTGCTTGCGCGCGACCACATCGGGATCTTGTGCTAACAGCTGCGAAAGTTCGGCATTTCGCTTTTCCAGTTGCGCCAGATCCGCGCGATACTTTTCAACGTTTGCTGCAACAATCTTATGCTTGGCAAGCGCTCCGTCGATTGCTAGAACAAAGGCCAGTCCGGCGACAATTGCTACACCGCCCAGAAAGATCATGACGCGTTCGCGCGGCTTGAAGGTATCAAATTTGCGTTGTGACTCCGCCCAAAATTCGGTCATTGCTCGCCCGCCTTGGTGGCGGACCGCTCAGAATTGGTGGTCAGCTTGAATTCCACGTAATTCGGGCGGGCCGGGGGCTTCGCGGCCGCATCCAACGAGGGCTCTTCGATGATCAACTCCGAAAAGGGATGTCCTTGCATTGCGCTTTCCCCGTTCAGCCGTTTTAGATAGCCCGGAACATAAGAAGCGTGCAGCGCCCTTCCTTCGACTGATACGTCTCGTCCGGACGTTGCAATGCTTAACCCGGTAAGCCACACACCATCAAACGATTGACGCGCGAAAGCTTTGAGATGATCAGAGAATCCGCGGGTATTGCCGAGGTCCCCCGCGCGCAGGACGTCGACGACCTTCTGGCGACCTTGTACTTCCTGCTCCAGATGACTTACTTCTTCCGCGATCCGCGGATCATGTCGTCTGGAGCCAACCTGGCCAGCCAGTCTTTGTGCTTCGGCCTGCGCTCCTGAAACCTTCTTCGATAATTCACGCTCCTGCTGCTCCAAAGAATGCAAATTAAGCTTCTGGAAACTGGCGGCCGCGACAAGCAAGATTGCAATCGCGGCCCAACCTGTGCAAGCGGCTTTCAACGACAACTGTGAACGTCGCGCTTTGAAGGCCGGATTGTAGAGATTGATTTGCTGTGGCACGTCAGTTCATCTGGCTTGCTGATTCGAAGCGTAGCGCTGCCCCAAGCGTTTGCCAGCGCAATAACTGCTCTGCCTGCTCGCGAAGTTCAGGCGCCTCATGGAAATCGAGAACATCCCCGAGATTCGCCGATTCCACCGGTGCGGATAGATTTTCCGCGAGATAATCCGGAAGATTAAGTTCGTCAGGCAAGGGCGCGAGCAATAGGCGGTTCAATGGAATAGTGCTGAATTGACGATCGAAATGATCCAGTGAGCGCTGCAACTCGAGCGCTATGCGCGCGTAAAGCTTCGTTCGCATCTCTCCGTCGGCGTCGGTAAGCTGATCCAGGCTGATCTCGATACGGCGCGAAAGATAAAGTTCTCCTTGCGCGCTGAATGTCAGTAACCCGCCTTCACTGCTGAAACTCAGCATGGCAATTGCCCGATCATCGATTTCGAATAGCGTGGCGAGATTGCGTTGCGCCATTTCTGCGATATCGATGACGCTCAATTTGAGTTTGACCGACGCAAAGAGATTCATGCATGCCTCGATATCCTGACTGCGGGCGGACACCGCATACATCGACCGTCCTCCGCCAGTTCCTGACCGATCCGCGGGAATCGTTACCATGTCGACAGTGGCGAGTTCGACCGGATAGTCCAGCGCATCCTTGAGCCGCCACCTCACTGCTGATTTCATTTCGGTATTGGGCACGGCGGATGGCGCCTCTACCAATTGAACTTGGTATTGCCGAGCCGGAAGGACGGTGGAACAGCGAAAACGATCGAGGTTTAATTCGCGCCTTGCTTTCTGAAGGGCTTCACTGGGATCTTCACCACAAGGAAGGTGTCGGCACAACGCCACCACAGGACGCTCGGGACCGTTGCGTCGAACGTGTCCGACCTCCACGCGGTCGCTGTAGAGATTCACCACCGCCAGTTCTGCGGTGCGTTCCTTGGCAAAAAACGATGGCATTTTATGGTTAGTTAATTCTATACGTGAAAATATATCAATAACCTATTGTCGTCAATGTCCTTTTTATACACTAAAAGTTCTCCCTTAAATAGATAAACTCGTCCGCGTTTTTAAAGACGCCAAAGCTGGCGCGTGCTTTCGGATCTTTGTCGAACGTTGCACCCGTCCACTTCCACTGCAGCCAGTTTTGGTTTGACGGGGTGGTCGCAATGCAAGTTGAATCGTTCTGGCTGGCCGCGCTGATGTCCAGGTCAACACATAAATCGATAGTTACTTTGCTCAGCGGCTTGTTAATCTTCAGGCTGCCTTTGCCGGACACAAAGGAACCTCCTACCGTAGCCGTCCCCGAGCTCAGGAAGGTACTGTTGAGCGCAATCGCCGTGCAATTGTCGGCCGTGTTCGTGACATATACACCGCTGCTGTTGTAGTACTGAGTTTCAATCGGGATGGGCAGGTCCAGTAACTCCGAACCAAATGCATTGCTAAGCTTCAGTCGACCAAAACGCATTTGATTCGCTGCAGCTGGAGAGAAAGCGATGCCATTGCCCGCCGTGGCCGCGCCGAAGCTGACAGGATTGACAGCGGCGACACCGTCAATTCTTGCGACAGCGACGTTGTCGGTATCGATCAGGTTAAAGGAAAGCGCGATATCGGCATTGAATGGCAAATTCGGCGTAGTGGTACTCCGCGTAAACTTAAGGCCGGTACCCGCCGAAAACGTCAGCGTGCCGACACCATTGGTAAACGTGCCGATGGTGGGATCACTTCCTACTCCGGGCGCACCTGGTACGTTCGCAGTGTTGACCGCTGGCGTCGTGCCTCCTCCCAATGCGTCGAAAGCTGCATAGCGCGCTGCCACTGTATTCGGCGTGAGACTCGCGCTGGTGATCTTCATGAATGTGCCCGCGTAGTTCTGGGTTGTGGATCCCGAACTATTGCGCGCGGTTACCGTAAGGGCAGGGGCGGTCGAATAATTGAACAACTGTCCGACATACGTGAAATTGCTGGAGCAAGCTGCATTGAACGCTGGCGAATTGCGTGCGACCGCGAAATCAAATGGGGTAAATCGCCCGACTCCCGTATATCCGGATGCGGAGTTACTGACATTTTGTCCGCCGCCGAGATAATTGCTGGAAAGGGTGAAAAGATTGATCAGGCCGGCTTCGCTCCAGCTCGCCGAGGCGCTCGCCGAACCACCTGCAAATACCGACAGGGGAGCGGACAACGTTCCGCTGTTGCCGCCGGACGGTTCAGCCAGGGTATGACTTATGGTTACAGTTGCAGGCGTAGATTCCAGGCCGAAGTTTGAAGTGATTGCATTGCCTGCCAAAGCGGCATCGCTGTCCGGAACGCCATCGTTATTCAGATCGTCGGCACTTTCCCAGGCAACCGCAGTTACCGTGACCGCATCCGGCCAGGTTTGCCCGGCTTTTGCATACACCGTACTGCCGGGCCCACTGCGCCCGGATGGCGGACCGGATATTCGAAATCCGAATGGCCTCACGACAAAAGTATTCGAGCTTCCAGAAACGAAAGTGCTGGCTGGAGGCGTGGGCAACTGGTAGCGCGCGAACAGCGTGACGCTGCCCGCGTTCGCGTAGTTTACGACCAGGGGTGCCTTCGATTGCGCGTCGAATGCCAGCGTCACGTTGGTGTAGCTCCCGGCAACGCCGGCGCCCGTCCCCAATGGAACGAGGCCGTTGCTGCTGTTGAGTACGCTCACCTGGCTGGCGCTGCCGGTCGGATTGATACGAGCGGCTGCCATTTCAATCGTCACGGTTTGGCTCTGGATTAAGCCCACACAGCTGCCGGTATTGGTATCGGTACGGATTGCCTGCAGGTATAGGGTTTGTGCACCGAAGCCGGTGTTGGAATTTTTGCCTGCGATCTGGGTTGGAATAGTTGCAGTCGAAGTACCGTTGGTGGTTACGCGAAAACCAGAATCCACGAAGCCAATGCTTAGGTCCTCGGTGACCGCCTCCACCTTGCCGTTGCTGTCGCTCACATTGATGCCAAGCGCTGCAGCGGTGTTCTGGCGCAGCATTACGCTGAACGTCGATTCGCCGCCGGGCCAGACATAGGTTGCCACGCCGTTATTGGAACCGGATGGCGCCCACGCACCCGTGCCCGACAGCAGGCCGGCCTGCCAGACTCCAGTGCCAGTCGACGTAGACAGTGTAAGAATGGTTCCCGATGCAGGTGCAACGAGACCATGCGCAACATCGTGTGCAATGACTTGAACCGTTGATGCATCGCAGGTCACGGCGGTCGCGCTACCGGCCAGTGCATAGTGATCGACCACGATGCACGGAGTAGTGAGCTGCCGTACATTGTTGACCATGCTCTGCGTCAGCGCGGCACGATAGACCCGGACTTCGTCGATGTTGCCGGCAAAGCCGAAACTGTTCGTCCCTTCGGACGAAGCATTTGTTTCGCCGCCTATGGACGGGCGACCGGTATCGTTGCCCCAGGTGAAGGCCGCCCATGTGGCTGTGGAGGACCCGGCAAGTGCTCC
This sequence comes from Burkholderiales bacterium, assembly GCA_035573615.1. Classification (GTDB taxonomy): domain Bacteria; phylum Pseudomonadota; class Gammaproteobacteria; order Burkholderiales; family JACQAP01; genus JACQAP01. The sequence goes on from DATMZQ010000034.1 coordinate 6,062, forward strand.
TGCCGTGGTGTAAACATAAATCGTCGCTATCGTTGTGGTGCCGCTGATGTTGATCGTCACAGCGACGAAGTACCAGGTGTTGTTGTTGATCAGCGCAGCGGTGTCCAGCGTATTCGTGGCCGAACCGCGCGAGTACAAACGCAATGCCCCGGCCAAACCGTCTCCCAGGCTGAATCCCCAGCCTCCGGTCGTCCCTTCATCGTCGATCAGAATCCGCTGGCCGGGCTGTGTTCTGTCCGTGGTCCGGATCCAGGCCGTGATCGTAAAGCTGCTGGTGGCGAGGTTCGGATAAGTCGTCGGCAACGCAATGTAATCCTTGTTGGTGCGGTTGAATACGCCATAGCGGCAGGTGCCGGGCGTGCCGGCAATCGCCGGCGACGTGTTGCTGGTCGTGGGTTTGGTCGCGGACAGGCTGGCCGCCGTCCCCGGATTGCTGCTGCTGCCGAAGTCACCCACTTCATTCGCCGTGCCGTTCCATGAATTTTCATTCATGCGCCAATATGAATAGGGACCGATAAGTTCCGCGATGGCGAAATCGCCTGCAATAGCTGCCGCAGTCAGGCCGGTCATTTGCGTGCTGTTCGAAGTCAGCGTGCCTGTCACCGGATATGTCCATGCGCCGCCCGAAAAATCGCCGACGATGAAGGCCGAAGTGTCCGCGCCCGCGTCAACGTCGCTGGTCGGATAGTTGAACGTGACGTTTGCGGTGGTGGCACCGGTAAATGTGATGCCGCCACTGTTGGTCAGCGTCCAGTAACGGTTCACACTCGCAGCAGGATCGAGTGCTGACGATGCAATATTTGGATGGTCGGTATCGGCAAGCGAAGCTGCGACCTGGAAATAGCCCGCCAGAGTCACGTTTGGATAGTCGATTTGCACTTGCGCATACTTGCCCGCGGTGCTGCCGCCGACCGGGAACATGACGCCGGATTGCGTACCGGTAGGGATATATCTGCGCAAATTGCCCACGATATAGCTTGCCGTACTCGCCCCGTTGATAGTCGTGGATGTTGCGCCGGCGGCCCCAACACCAACCGAGTTCGCCGCTGTCACGATGCGCCCCTGTGTCAGCACCAGCAGAGACGACACTGCACCACCCGCCACGACGATGTTGTGGCCGAGCGTCAGGTCACCCGATGCCTTGTTAATGACCAGTCTGTAGAAAGTCGTCGTAATGCCTGCGCCGCCACTGAAAATTTGCGGCCCAGCGCCGTCCACCTGGAAGATGCCACCCGTGCTGACATAGTCGTTGTCTGCGTTGGCGTGACCGAAATCCCCACGCAGGAAAATCACGCTGTTTATGGTATTGCCGTTATCGAGTAACCCACCGGTGTTCAGCGTGATATCGCCGTTCACCGTAAGGCTCGATGTATTGGCAAGAGTCACCCGTGCCCGATCGTTTCCACCAAGGCCGTCTATCACCAGGTTTCCCCCGATCGTGGCGGTTGCGCCGCTTACCTGCAGCAACGCAAAGCGGTTGTCGTTGCCACTGCCGTTCAGGGTTATGTTGCCATTTACGTTAAGGACCGCGTTATTGGAGAGTAGGATTTGTCTGTGGTCGCCGCTGCCGGTACCCGCGACAGCCGTTAGATTTCCTGTCACTGTCAACGTTTGCGCGGACGTGATCTGCAAGGTCGTCAGCGTCCCCCCCGTGGGAATGCTGATGGACAGAACCGTTGGAGAGATATTCACCGTCACCGTAACGCCGTCGCAAATCGTCACGTCGTCGGCTGCGGTCGGCAAAGCCGCTCCCGTCCCGGCCGCACAGCTGGTAGCCGACCAGGTGAGGGCGCTCCAGTTACCGGAGCTGCGCGCAAAGCGCGCGGCCGCCTGCGCATTCGATGTCAGCAAGCACGCTGTGATTAGCAACACCGACGCAACCGTGGTTATCCGCACGCGTCGCGCAGCAAACCAAATCTTGCCGTGTTCGTGTTGCATCGTCGCCT
>DATMZQ010000035.1:0-2776 GCA_035573615.1 Burkholderiales bacterium
CGCCGCCGTCGATTGCCGCGAGACGAGCTCCGACCAGTTTCAGCACCTGATCGCCGATCTCATGACCATGCGTGTCGTTGAACTTCTTGAAATGATCGACGTCGACCATCGCGATAGTGTACGCAGGGCCGAGCGCGACGAGTTTTTCCTGCAGAGCCCGGCGGCTGGGCAAGCCGGTCAATTCGTCGTGGAACGCCATGCGGTGCGACTCCTGCAGGACCGCCAGCAGCAATATGGCGGCGGCGGCAAAGATGAAAATCCCGTACACCGACGCATGGTTTGGCCATTCGCAGGCCAGGAAGAATGCAATGACTGCCCCAACCATGCCGACATCAAGAGGCGAAAATTTCGGCCAGGCCCTGACGAGCGCCATGACTAATGCCGCTGCCATGAACAGCCGTCCGAGCAACGGCGTGGGCGCCGCTTTCAGCAGCCAGTGGTTCAGGCCCTCGACCCAGGATGTGCCCGAAAAGGTCGTGCGTCCGGCGGTTGCGATCCAGACTGTCAGCACTATTTCGACTACTCCGAGCAGCGCCCACCGGTAATTGCGGAAGTGCACGATGCCGCGTTCCGGTAACCGCAGCACGATCAGGATATTGGCTGGCACGAAAATGGCTGCTGCTGTTAGCACGGCATGCACCGGAAAATCGCCCACACCGAAACCGAGGGCAATGCGAAAGGCGGCAAATGCCACCAGTAGAGAAATCAGCGCGATGAATGCGCGGCCGCGGTTGAACCACAGCGCGATCGCAGTCCCGATGGGAAGCACCGTGTACGGCCCGAAAACGGCGAAACTGCCCAGCGATGCAGGCAATTTGTGGCTTGTCATGGCCATGATGCCCGCTATCAAAAGCAGCAGGGCAGGGAAAGCAACTGCCTTGAGTTCGTCGCGATAAGCAGTCATGCAGCGTGCATCGGGCGGTCAAGTGTTGCAGCCTCGAATCCGATGATCAAGACTTGCCTTTCCCCGTCTGGTAGGGACGCGCTTCTTCCCGGATCACACGGCGCAGCACGTCTTCCAGGCTTTCCTGTTCGATTGCCTGCTTGAGCGCTTCATTGATCAGTGTCTGGTAACCCCGGCCACCTGCACGTGAACGGAAATATTCGACGACTGCCATATCGAGATACATGGTGAGCCGGATTTTTCCGCGCGGCGACGCTCCTGTTTCGGTTATTTGATTGCCGGAGCGGCCATTCCGGACGCGGCGCGCGGAATGCCCCCCAACCGGCTTGGTTGCTTTACGCATGAATTTCAGTGTGCATACAACTATACATATAGTCAAGCCGTGCCGCCGAACCCGTTGCGCAACGTGCGCGCAGTCGATAATCCGAGACATTTGGTGGCGAAACACTGTCCGCTGTCGATCTCGTTGGCAGTCGCTCGAGGGCGGGTATGCGGTATACGCGCTAAACTGACGCGCGTCGTTATCGAGGATCATCATGTCGCCGGATCCGCTCATCCTTGCGCGCGCGCAGTTCGGCCTGAACATCGGTTTCCACATTCTTTTTCCCAGCATCACCATTGCGCTGGCCTGGATACTGTTTTACCTCCGGGTGCGCATCGAATTCTTTGGAGATGCCTGGTGCAATATGGCCTACCGTCTCTGGGTGAAAGTATTCGCCCTGTCGTTCGCGCTGGGCGTTGTTTCCGGCATCACCATGAGCTTTCAGTTTGGCACCAACTGGCCGGGCTTCATGAACAGGGCGGGCAACATAGCCGGACCTTTGCTGGGCTATGAGGTGCTCACGGCGTTTTTCCTCGAAGCGACCTTCCTGGGCGTCATGCTGTTCGGCCGCGACAGGGTGCCGGCCTGGATGCACACCTTGTCGGCGTTCCTGGTGGCGATCGGTACGTCGGCTTCGGCGTTCTGGATTCTCGCTCTCAATTCCTGGATGCAGACTCCGCAGGGATACGAGGTCATCGACGGTCAGCTGCATGCGACAAGCTGGATGGCCGTTATATTCAATGCGAGTTTTCCGTATCGCCTGGCGCACATGATGATTGCCTCGGGTCTGACGGCCGCCTTTCTGGTGGCCGGGCTTTCCGCCTACCAGCTGTTGCGTCACCGCACGTTCGAACCGGCCGCGCGCATGTTGCGCCTCGGCGTGTTAATTGCCGCGTTGCTTGCGCCAGTACAGATCGTGGTCGGAGATTTTCACGGTCTTAATACGCTCGCACACCAGCCGGCGAAAATCGCCGCGATCGAGGCGATCTGGCGGACCGAGCGCGGAGCGCCGCTACTGCTGTTTGCCATGCCAAACGAACGAACCCGCAGCAATGACTATGCATTGGCGGTGCCGAAAGGCGCAAGCCTGATTCTGACGCATGAATTGGAGGGAGAGGTAAAGGGGCTCGATCAATTCGGCGACAAACATCCTCCGGTCGCGGCCGTTTTCTGGACCTTCCGCGTGATGGTGGGCATGGGCATGCTCATGCTGGTCAGTTCATGGCTTGGCATGATCTATCTGATGCGGCGTCTCGGTTTTCCCCGTTGGCTGTTGCGGGTGTATGCGGCCATGGCCTTCTCGGGCTGGATCGCCGTGCTGGCGGGTTGGATGACTACTGAAATTGGACGTCAGCCTTATCTTGTCTACGGAGTACTCTTGACTGCGGAAACTGCCTCGGCGGTTCCCGCTGAAAATATTGCGATCACGCTCATTGGCTACACGCTCGTTTACGGCCTGCTGCTGGTTTCCTATATGGTCGTTATCACGCAGTTGGCGGCCAAGGAGGCGGAAGGCAAGGGCCGCGAGGAACCACTTCCGGGCAGCTTGG
>DATMZQ010000036.1:0-4613 GCA_035573615.1 Burkholderiales bacterium
ATCGGATCGAATGCCGCCAACGGACGCTACGGAGACCACCCGCGCAACTCCCTCCGAGTGCAGTGCCCAGATGTTGGCCCGATAGTTCACTTCGTGAGGCGGAATCGTATGGCCGTAGCCGTGGCGCGCCAGGAATACCACGTTGCGGCCGTTCAATTTTCCGAACGTCAGCGCGCCGGAAGCATCTCCATACGGCGTTCTGACAATCATTCTACGAGTCACTTCCAGGTTGGACAGCTGTGTAAGGCCGGTGCCACCAATAATTCCAAGCAATGCTTTTCTCCTCAGGACTTCAGCGCATACACGGCAGGCAAATTCCGCCAGCATTCATAGGCATCCATGCCGAACCCGAACACATATCGATCGGGGACAGTCAAGCCCAGGAAATCCGGCTTGATCGGTTTTTTGCGCCCGAGATCTTTTTCCGCGAACACCGCGCTGTAAAAAGCCGCCGCGCCTTCCCCGAGCAGATGATCGCGAATCGCCGCGAGCGTGTTGCCTTCATCGAGGATGTCGTCCAGCACCAGCACCGTGCGCCCGCGAAAATCCACGTGCGGCTTGGTCTTCCACTGCACCTGTCCGCCCTGGGTGCTGCCGTCATAGCGCGTCACGTGCAGGTAATCGAACTCGAGCGGAAAGTGCAGCAGGGGCAGCAGGTGCCCGGTGAATACCACGGCGCCCCCCATGACAGGCATCACCAATGGATAGGATTCGGCGAGCTTGGCGGTAATGTCGAGCGCCAACCGTCTTACGGTTCGGCCGACTTCATCTTCGTCGAACAGTAGATCCGCCTCGCGCAGTAGTCGCCATGCCTGTTCCTTATTTGGCACCGGTTTTGGTCCTTTTCTCCCGCGCCCTCAGCGAATCGACAAACTCGCAAAATTCACCTGAAATCTCGGGATGGCGCATCGCAAACAGCACGTTGGCTTCCAGATAACCCAGCTTCGAGCCGCAATCATAGCGGACGCCCTGGAATTCATAGGCCAATGCACGCTGTTCCGCGAGCAGCGCTGCAATGCCATCGGTCAATTGAATCTCCCCTCCGGCTCCTGGTTTTACCCTCTCGAGATGACCGAAGATCTCGGGATTCAGTATGTAGCGGCCGACAACCGCCAGCGTAGAAGGCGCCACATCCGGTTTTGGTTTCTCGACGATTCCGGTGATGCGATGCATGCCCCGCTCGCCGGGCTCTGTCCTGACAATGCCATAGCTGGCTGTCTCACTGCGCGCAACGGTTTGCACGGCGAGAATCGAGCAGCGCTCGCTGGTATAGACATCAACCATCTGCTTCATGACGGGAGGGTTACCATCAATGAGGTCGTCGGCCAATATGACCGCGAAGGGATCGCTGCCAACCACCGGTCGGGCGCACAATATGGCGTGCCCAAGTCCGAGCGCCTCCGTCTGGCGCACGTAGATGCAGCTGACATGCTTTGGCAGAATGCCTTGCAACAGCGCGAGCATCTCGTGCTTGTTACGGGCGGCCAACTCGGTCTCCAACTCGTAAGCCTTGTCGAAATGGTCCTCGATGGCGCGCTTGTTGCGGCCGGTTATGAACACCATTTGGGTTATGCCAGCTGCGACCGCCTCCTCTACGGCGTACTGGATCAGGGGCTTGTCGACTACCGGGAGCATCTCTTTCGGACTAGCCTTGGTGACCGGGAGAAATCGGGTCCCCATGCCGGCAACTGGAAATACCGCTTTGGTGATCTTGTTCAAGTGTTGCTCCTGGGAGGCCGGACGCACAAATACCCAATTGCCATGCGCATCCGATAGTGGGTTATTCAAGCAATTCTAACAACCCTCTTTCGTCCAGCACAGCGACGCCAAGTTCCCGCGCCTTGTCCAGTTTGCTGCCGGGGTCGGCGCCTGCCACTACGTAATCGGTTTTCTTCGATACGCTGCCCGTGACTTTGCCCCCTTGCGCCTCGATGCGTTGCTTCGCCTCATCGCGCGTCAGGTTGGGCAGTGTCCCTGTTAGCACGAACGTCTTCGCCGCGAGCGGCAGCGCCACTGATCTTGCCACCTGCTCTTCGGGCCAATGAACTCCGGCCGCGCGCAGCTGGGCAATGACATCTCGATTGTGCCGTTCACCAAAAAAATGAACGATGCTTTGCGCGACCACCGGACCGATGTCCGGAGCTTCTTGCAGTGCCGTTTCGTCCGCTTGCATCAGCGCATCCAGCGTGCCGAAGTGACGTGCCAGGTCCCGGGCAGTGGTTTCCCCGACATTGCGGATGCCGAGCGCGAAAATGAAACGCGGCAATGTAGTTGCTCTGCTCTTGTCAATGGCCGCGAGCACATTGGTCGCCGACTTTTCGGCCATGCGCTCGAAATTGGACAAGGTTGGCAGATCAAGCCGGTACAGATCCGCAGGCGTTTTGACCCGATCTGCGTCCACCAGCTGATCGATCAATTTTTCACCCAACCCTTCAATGTCCATCGCGCGTCGACCGGCGAAGTGCCGCAGCGCCTGTTTGCGCTGCGCCGGACAGAACAGCCCTGCGGTACAGCGATGGTCCGTCTCGCCTTCTTCCCGCACGACTTCGGAACCGCACACCGGGCACCGGGCCGGCATCGAAAAACGACGCGCGCCCGAGGGCCGCAATTCGCTGCGCACAGCCACAACCTGCGGGATCACATCACCGGCGCGCCGTACGATCACCGTGTCACCGATGCGAAGATCGAGTTCCTTGATGTAGTCCTCGTTATGCAGGGTCACATTGCTGACCGTCACGCCACCGACAAATACCGGCTGCAGTTTTCCGACCGGCGTCAGCTTCCCGGTGCGGCCGACCTGAACTTCGACGCCCAGTACCTGCGTCTGCTCCTCTTGTGCCGGGTACTTGTGCGCGACTGCCCAGCGTGGTTCGCGCGATACGAAACCAAGTTGACGCTGCAGCGCGATGCTGTTGACTTTATAAATCACGCCGTCGATATCAAACGGCAGCCGGTCGCGCGTCTGCGCGATCTGGGTATGAAAGGCCAGCAATTCGTCGGCACCGTGCGCCACTGTTCGTTGCTCGGAAACGGGCACCCCGAACGCGTACAGGGCGTCCAGTATCGCGCTCTGGGTCCCAGGCAGCGCCCAGCCATCGACTTCGCCCAGTCCGTAGGCATAACAGAACAACGGGCGGCTTGCGGTAATACGTGAGTCGAGTTGGCGCACGAATCCGGCCGCTGCATTGCGCGGATTAACAAATACCTTCTCGCCGGCCGCGCGCTGGCGTTCGTTGAGCTTCTCGAATTCGGCGCGGCGCATAAAAATTTCACCGCGCACCTCCAGCACCGCCGGCGGATGATCGGCGCGCAGCCGCAGCGGGATGCTGCGGATGGTTTTCACGTTCGAGGTGACGTCTTCTCCGATCTCGCCGTCTCCGCGTGTCGCCGCGCGCACCAGCACCCCGCTTTCGTAGCGCAGGCTGATCGCGATGCCATCGAATTTCAGTTCCGCGTTGTATTCGATCGGAGGATCATCCGGACCGAGTTTCAGTTCGCGGCGGATGCGGGTGTCGAATGTGAGGGCGCCGCCGTGCGAATCGGTTTCAGTACGTACAGACAACATTGGCACCGTGTGCCGGACTTTCGGCAGATCGGAACGCACTTCGCCACCCACCCGCTGCGTCGGGGAATCGGGCGTAGCCAGTTCCGGATACTGAAGTTCGAGTGCCTGCAATTCGCGAAACAGCCGGTCGTACTCGGCGTCCGGCATGGAAGGCGTGTCCAGCACGTAATAGTTGTAGTTCGCAGCGTCGATGTCGCGCCGCAACCGGGCCGCACGCTCGGCTGCCGGCGACGGCACCGCCATATCAGGAGAAGAGGCGCAACGCGAGCGGACTGCCGGCGTCGATTCCGCGTTGCTCCATCGCGCTATAGATCGCTCGCAGTTGCGCGCGGATGCGGTCCAGCCCGGCATCGTTCAACAACGCGCGATTGTCGTCCGCGAGAATGCCGTCCAAAGATTCGGCGAAGCTGCGGCTCATGGCAACCATCCGGTCGAACACCTGCAAGCCATTCGCAACGCGCGGGACATCGAGCAAAAACGTTACTCCGGGCGTGGTGATATTGCGGATGCGGTCTATCAGGAAAGGCTCCGACTGCTGGTTATCCAGCGAGAAGAGCGTACTGCCTTGCTCATCATGGCAATGGAACACGCCGCTGGACTGAAGGCGCAATCCGGAGGCTTCTGCCAGCCCCCTGATCTTGGTGCCATGGAAAACCTGACCGGTATTGGCAATTACGTTGATCCCGACCAGCACGTCGACGTCGGCGCAAAACTCATCGAGCGCGGCAGCCTGCTCGAGCGAAGGTGCAAATTCTGGCAATTCCGCGATGGCGGACAATTCGCTCGCCGCAGTTTTCACGAAGTCGGCAAACGTGCGGAGCTGTTCTTCCTTCGCTGGACCGGAGCGGTCCACGAGCTGAAGGCCCAGCCGCAAGGTGGTATAGCGCCCGTCAGTCCTCAAGGGTTCCCATGATTTCGATTCGTGATTGAGCCCGCCTAAAGTGATCCTTCGGCCAAGTGCCGGAATCCGATGCCTGACTTTTGCAATTTGGTGGGCTCCAATGAACTCGCCTGCCCTGAGTTCAGCGATGTAATCGATTTCCCGACG
>DATMZQ010000037.1:0-8744 GCA_035573615.1 Burkholderiales bacterium
CGTGTTCCTTGATGGGCAGCGGTTCCCCGTTAAGAAACGCGCCCGCCCCCTTTTCGGCGTAGAACACTTCATCCGCGATGGGATCGTACACCACGCCCAACACGCTCCGCCCCCTGATCATTAATGCCACGGAAACCGCAAAGTAGGGCAGGCCATTGACGAAGTTGGAAGTGCCGTCGATTGGATCGACACACCACAATCCCTCCGCGCCCGCGAGCCAGTATTCCGCCTGCTGCTCCGGCGTCATTTCTTCGGCCACCATCGGAACGGAATAGATCGTGGGCAGAACGCGCGACAACGCCTCTTGTGCAGCCAAATCCGCCTCGGTAAACAGGCTACCGTCGGATTTACGCTGATGGGCCACTTTCAAATAGCGGGGCATGACTTCCCTGGCCGCTACCTCCCTTACGCAGGCGATAACCTGGTCCAGCATTCCTTGCGCCGGCGCGGCTAGCGCTTCCATTTAATGGAGCATCCCACGCTGGCAATCTGCTCGGCTGGACCACGACCCGTCTCAGCTACGGACTTCATGGCTTCGAACAGATCTCGTCTGGCGTTTGCGACCGGCGCAGTCCGCGAGGCATCCAGGCGGCCGCGATATTGCAATTGCAGCTCGCTGTTGAAGCCGAAGAAATCCGGCGTGCAAACCGCGCCATAGGCGCGTGCGACGGCTTGCGTTTCATCGAACAGGTACAGGAAAGGGAACGCGAATTCGCGCGCGACCCGCTGCATGTTCGCGAATGAATCCTCCGGATAGTCCGCGGGATCATTGGAATTGACGGCAACTGCAGCGATGCCCAGCCCGGAAAGCTCCTTGCAGTCCCGGATCAGGCGCTCGCGTATGGCTTTGACATAAGGGCAGTGATTGCAGATGAACATCACCAGCAATCCTTTTTCGCTGCGTACATCGGCCAGCGTGTATCGTTTGCCATCCGTAGCCGGCAAGTCGAAGTCAACCGCCTTCCAGCCGAAATCGCACACCGGCAACTGCGGCCGCATTCGTCAGACCCTTTGCCTGGCACGTTGCGCCGGGGGCAACGTTGAAGGCCTTTGATGAACTGGGAGACAGTCCCGATTGTGCATGGCAAAATCTTAGCATGGATAGAGACTTAGACAGAAAAACAACCCCTAAAGCAGGTTCGCGATTTCACTACCACGGTAACCTCGGCAACGGTTCGGAGGTGAAATTGCAAGCGGAAGCCTCCCATCATGCGGTACGCGTATTACGCCTCGCGGTGGGTGACCCTGTCGCATTGTTCGACGGCCGTGGCGGCGAATTCGAGGCCAGGATCACACGCATCGATCGCGGCGAAGTCTCCGTCAAAACCGGAGTGCATCGGCCCGTGGAACGTGAATCCGGCTTGAATATCCGGCTGGTGCAGGGCCTGTCGAGCGGCGATCGCATGGATATCACCTTGCAAAAGGCCGTTGAGCTTGGCGTCACAACAATCCAGCCGGTGTCCACGGAACGCAGCATCGTAAAGTTGAAGGAGGAGCGCGCGCAACGCCGCATGGAGCATTGGCAAAGCCTCGTCGTTTCAGCATGCGAGCAATGCGGGCGTAATCGTGTGCCGGAAGTGCTGCCCCTGCTGGACTTCCCCTCCTGGCTGGCTCAGCTCACCATGGCGGATGAAATGCGGCTAATGCTGTCCCCTTCTGCAAGCATGCATTTGAAAGAATTGCCGGCACCCGTGCGCCTGATGCTGCTGATCGGTCCGGAAGGAGGGCTTTCTCCCGTTGAAATGCAGCTGGCCCAATCGCGCGGATTTCAGCCAATCCGTCTTGGACCGCGCATCCTGCGCACCGAGACCGCCGCGCTTGCTGCGCTGTCGGCGGTCCAGATACTGTGGGGCGATTTTTAAATACTCGCTGCTATACTCCGGGTCCCTTTATTTCGTAGCGAAACAAACGCTAAGCATGGAAATCAAGAACAGCACGTTTATCGTCACCGGTGGCAGTTCAGGCCTCGGTGCGGCCACCGTGGAAATGGTGGTTGCTGCCGGTGCAAACGCAATCATTGCCGATGTCAACAAATCGCAGGGCGAAGCATTGGCCGCAAAGCTGGGCAAGCATGCACGCTACGTCGAGTGCGATGTCACACGCGAAGATCACGGCAAAGGAGCTGTCGCTGCCGCACTGAAGGAGTTTGGCAGTCTGCAGGCGCTGGTCAACTGTGCAGGGATTGCCATCGGGGAAAAAACTGTAGGCAAGGATGGCCCGCATTCGCTGGAGAAGTTTGCAAAGGTCATCAATATCAATCTAGTGGGCAGTTTCAACATGATCCGCTTGGCTGCCGACGCAATGTCGCAGCTTCAGCCGAACGCCGCTGGTGAGCGCGGTGTGATCGTCAACACAGCGTCGGTCGCCGCCTTTGATGGGCAAATCGGTCAGGCGGCCTACTCGGCTTCCAAAGGAGGCATTGTCGGCATGACGCTGCCGATTGCGCGAGACTTGTCCCGCAGCGGCATCCGCGTCATGACCATTGCGCCGGGCATTTTCGAAACGCCGATGCTGCTGGGTATGCCCAAGGATTTGCAGGACGCACTGGGGAAAATGGTGCCGTTCCCTTCACGGCTGGGCCGCCCATCCGAATATGCGCAGCTCGTCAGGCACATCGTTGAAAACGAAATGCTGAACGGCGAAGTCATCCGGCTTGATGGCGCCATCCGCATGCAACCGAAATAAGCACCGGCTGCCGACATGCAAGCCGCCCAGCAAGCAAACTTCGTCCGCTGGTTCCGTGCCGCAGCGCCGTATATCCATGCGTTCGGCGGGCGCACCTTTGTCATTGCCTTCGGCGGAGAAGTCGTGGCAGAAGGTTCGTTCGTTGCACTGACACACGACCTGAATCTGCTCGCCAGTCTCGGCGTTCGCCTGGTTCTGGTACACGGGGCACGGCCGCAGATTGAAGCGCAACTGAAAGCGGCCGGGCGCAAGCCACAGTATGTTGATGGCATTCGGGTAACCGATGAAGAAGCGCTGGCTTCCGTGAAGCAGGCGAGCGGGCAAATACGCGTCGAAATTGAAGCACTGCTGTCCATGGGGCTGCCGAATTCACCTATGGCAAACGCCGATATCCGCGTCGCCTCGGGAAATTTCGTCACGGCACGGCCGCGTGGCGTCGTCGACGGCGTCGACATGTGCTACACCGGTGAAGTCCGCAAAGTGGATGCGGATGCCATTAATACCCGGCTGGATGATGGCGAATTGGTGCTGCTGTCCCCGCTCGGCTACTCGCCGACGGGGGAGATTTTCAATGTCACCCTGGAAGATGTTGCTGCCCAAACTGCCATCGCGTTGGCAGCAGAAAAGCTGGTGTTCTTGATGAACGAACCCGGATTGAAGGCAAAAAGCGGACGCCTGCTGCGCGAACTCACCGTATCAGATGCGGAAAAGCTGCTGCGCAAAGGACAATCCCTGTCTGACGATGCGAGGCTTTACCTGCCCCATGTTATCAAGGCCTGCAAAGGCGGCGCTGCACGCGTCCACCTGATCAGTCGCCACGCCGATGGCGCGCTTCTACTGGAATTGTTCACGCACGACGGCATCGGCAGCATGGTCACACGCGATCCGCTCGAGCAGTTGCGCGATGCCACAATCAGCGACGTGGGCGGCATCCTGCGCCTTATCGAACCACTCGAGGCAGACGGAACGCTGGTTAAACGCTCTCGTGAACTGCTCGAAATGGAGATATCGCGCTTTACCGTGCTGGAACACGACAAAATCATCGTCGGCTGCGCTGCCCTGTACCCTTTCATGAACGAAAAGTCGGCCGAACTGGCCTGCGTGGCTGTGCATCCCGACTATCGGGATTCTGGCGGCGGAGAACAACTGCTGAAATGGATCGAGGAAAAGGCGAAGAAGCAGCGCGTCAAGCGGCTATTCGCTCTTACCACGCGCGCTGCTCACTGGTTCATTGAACATGGCTTTGTGGAAACCGACATCAGCAGCCTGCCGAAACAGAAGCAGGCGCTATACAACTACCAGCGCCGTTCCAAGGTTTTGATCAAGTCAGTCTAATCGGGGCGGCCGGCCTGCCTCCCAGCGAACAGGAATCGGTGGTCTATAATTGAGGCGGGCGTTGTTGCGGAATTCGAGCGTTTGCGGATTGTCACAAATCCGTAACCCCGCAACGCGCGCAATCAATCTAAAGCTTCCCGACAGACAAATATGGCGAGAATGGTGAACTGCGTAAGACTTGGCCGGGAAGCCGAGGGCCTCGATTTTCCGCCTTTTCCCGGGACACTCGGCAAGCGGATTTTTGAAAACGTGTCCAAAGAGGCGTGGAAGGGCTGGCTCGAACACCAGAAAATGCTGGTAAACGAAAACCGGCTCAGTCTCGCCGACGCAAAGGCGCGCAAATACCTTCTGGAACAAACTGAAAATTATTTTTTCGGACAGGGGGCGGACTCGGCCGCGGGCTATGTCCCTCCCTCCAGGGCTAGCTGAATCGGCTCGCCGAACTGGCTGGCCAACGCTGCCCTGATCCACAACTAAAACAAGACAGCGGAGCAAGAAAAATTACCAAAGCGGGGCAAACCAAGACGGATTCTCCCGACCGCGCAGCAACACTTGCGCCCGAAAAGGCGGCCAGGAAAAGAGCCGCCATGGTCGCTGACAAGTCGGGCAAGGTCAGGCGCTCCAATCCCCAGCTCTATCTGAACCGGGAACTCGCGCAACTCGAGTTCAACCGCAGGGTGTTGGCGCAGGCGGAAGACCGTGAATTGCCATTGCTGGAGCGCTTGCGCTTTGTGTGCATCGTCAGCAACAACCTTGATGAATTTTTCGAAATCCGAGTTGCCGGCCTGAAAGCGCAGATCGAACTCGGCTCTGACTTTACAGGTCCGGATGGCGCTTCGCCGCAGCATGTTTTCCGTGAAGTCTCACTGCGGGCTCACGAACTGGTCGCGCGCCAGTATCAATTGTGGAACGAGGAACTGGTCCCTCAACTTGCGGGCGAAGGAATCCGTTTCTTGCGCCGCAACGACTGGAATGATGAGCAAAAGACCTGGATAAAAGCTTTCTTCCTGAAAGAAATCATGCCGGTCATGACGCCAATCGGGCTTGACCGGGCACACCCCTTTCCCCGCATTCTGAACAAAAGCCTGAACTTCGCCGTGCAACTGTCGGGCAAAGACGCTTTCGGGCGCGACTCGGGTTTCGCGCTGGTGCAGGCGCCGCGCCTGCTCCCACGCGTCATCCGGCTTCCGCGTGAACTCGCCGGAACGGATCACGGTTTTGTGTTCCTCTCCTCGATCATCCACGCACATGTGGGTGAGCTGTTCGCCGGCATGGAAGTGCAGGGCTGCTACCAGTTCCGCGTCACGCGCAATAGCGACCTGTTCGTTGACGAAGAAGAAGTCAAGAATCTGCGCTTGGCGTTGCAAGGCGAATTGCCACAGAGACATTTCGGCGATGCGGTGCGCCTTGAAGTGGCCGATCTGTGCTCGCCCGCTATTTCTGATTTTCTGTTGCAGCAGTTCAATCTCAGCGCTCAGGACCTCTACCAGGTAAACGGCCCGGTCAATCTGGTCCGCCTGATGCAGGTTCCGGACTGGGTTGATCGCCCAGATCTGAAATTCCCGGGCTTCATCGCAAGCTTCCCGCCGGCACTGACCAAGGTGCCGGATCTCTTTGCAGCGATGCGCAAAGGGGACATCCTGCTGCATCATCCCTTCCAGTCGTTCAGGCCCGTGATCAGCTTCATCCAGCAAGCGGCTACTGACCCGAACGTGGTTTCGATCAAGCAAACGGTCTACCGGACCGGAGCCAACTCCGAACTCATGCAAACGCTGCTCGAGGCTGCGCGCAATGGCAAAGAAGTGACCGTAATAGTTGAATTGATGGCGCGGTTTGATGAAGAGGCAAACATCAATTGGGCTGCAAAGCTGGAGGAAGTCGGCGCGCATGTCGTCTATGGCGTTGTGGGCCATAAGACGCACGCCAAAATGGCGATGGTGGTGCGCCGGGAAGAAGACCGGTTACGCCGCTATGTCCATCTTGGAACCGGAAATTATCATGCGCGCACCGCAATGCTTTATACCGATTTTGGGTTGTTCACCTGCCATGAAGAAATCGGCGCTGATGTAAATGATATCTTCATGCAGCTCACCGGACTGGGCCGGGCCGGGAAGCTGAATTATTTATGGCAGTCTCCGTTCACCCTGCATGCACAGATACTGGCGGCTATCCGCCACGAGGCGGAAAACGCCAAGGCCGGGACGCCGGCCGCAATTACCGCGAAAATGAACGCCCTGCTGGAACCGGAAATCATTTCCGCGTTGTACGAAGCCTCCATGGCCGGTGTGCAGATCGACCTGATCGTCCGCGGCGTATGCGCGCTGCGGCCCGGCATTCCAGGACTGTCCGATAACATCCGCGTGCGGTCGGTTATCGGCCGCTTCCTCGAACATCATCGGGTGTTCTATTTCAGCAGCGCCGATACCGTGCTGCTGTCCAGCGCCGACTGGATGGACCGCAATTTTTTCCGGCGGATTGAAGTGTGCTTCCCGGTACTCGACGAGAAACTCAAGAAGCGGGTGGTGGACGAGTCCCTGAAGGCCTACCTCGCCGATAGCGGAGAAGCCTGGGAAATGGACGGTGATGGGCGCTACACGCGCAAGAAAATCGCCCATCACAAAGCGGCAGCGGCCCAGGCAGCGCTGCTCGACAAGCTTTCCTCGGGTGCAGCGCCCGATTGAAGATCGGCGTCTGACAGGTGAAAACTGCGCGTGGCAACTGCTGAAACGATTTCATCGCTTGCAAACATGCATGGGGATGGGTCGATGCACTTGGTGTTGTGGCGTCATGCAGAAGCGGCAGACGGCGTGCCAGACATGAACCGGCCGCTCACTGCCAAGGGCAAAAAGCAGGCACGCCAGGTCGCTGAATGGTTAAGTGCGCGGCTGCCAAAACATACTCGTATTCTCGTCAGTCCGGCGCGACGCGCGCTGCAGACGGCAGAGGCACTTACTGACGAGTTCGATATCGTCAATGAACTGGCTCCAGGCGCCACGCCAGCCGCATTGATCGCCGCTTCTGGATGGCCGGACCGCAACGGCGCTGTCCTCCTGGTCGGTCATCAGCCGACGCTGGGCCTGCTCGCGTCGACTCTGATTGCCGGTGAAGCAATGTCCTGGAGCATCAAGAAAGGCGCCGTCTGGTGGATATCGCACCGGGCGCGCGACGAACCGCCCAAGGCGCGACTGCGCGCGGTCATCGCTCCTGATTTCGTTTAGAAGGACCGCTGTTCGAGTCAGCGAAGTTACGCCGCGCCATCAGCAAGCAATCGCACGCGCGCCGGGTGCCCAAGATGGAAGGCGCGTGCGAAAGCGTTGAAGGCAATCTGTGAGCGCCTGGATTCGGCACTCCGCAGAAGCTTGGGCTTCTCATTCCGTTGCCGCTGTTTCCCCCACTGATTCGACTTCGGCCAGTTGCGGGACGGACAACTCGACACCCAATCCCTTCCAATCCCTGATCTCTTCTTTGAGCTCGGCCGCCGTGAGTGGATTGGCGGCCAGCCACCTTGCATCGACTTCGATGGTAAACACGGATTTTTTTCTGCTGGGACGAATCGCAGGCAGGCGCACATCCGAGCGACTGCGATGCAAAAGCGCCGCCAACCGCAGCGCCACGAGCAGCGACCAGTCGTAGTCGGCCCGCACCAGCCCACGCAGTTTTCCAAGCGAACCACGATGGGCCAGCACCAGCATTGACAGTTGGCCCTGCTCCATCTTGGAAAAGCCTGGCATGTCGGCATTCGCGACAATATATGATGAATGCTTGTGATACCCGCTGTGCGCGACGGTTAGGCCAATCTCGTGCAAACGCGCCGCCCATGACAACATGTGCAGCGCGTAATCGCGTTCGTGCCTATCCATATCGACCAGCTGTCCATACAGTTTCAGCGCCATGCGTTCGATGCGATGCGCCTGTCCGGCATCCACGTGATAGCGCTTCATGAATTGACGCACGGTGAGTTCGCGCATGTCGCGGCGGTGGGCGCGGCCGATCATGTCCCACAGGATGCCCTGGCGCATGGCCCCGGTAGCAAGGGCCATGTGCTCGACATCGAGCTCAGCGAATATTGCATTCATGATCGCAAAGCCGCCGGGCAGCACGGCCACGCGATCGTCTTTCAATCCGGGCAAATCCAGCTTGGCGGTATCGCCGGCTTTCAGCAGCGCCTGGCGCAGGCGCTCCATCCCATCCCGCGTGATCCCTGAAGTGCTCCAGCCGCTAGCTTCGATAATGTCCCCTATCGCGCGTGCCGTGCCGGAAGAGCCGACCGCCTGTTGCCAGTGCTTGCGAGAGAACTGTTTGCGGATAGTTTCGAGTTCAATGCGTGCGGCTGTTTCGGCATGCTTCATGTCCGACTTGCCAATCTTGCCGTCGGCAAAGAACTTGAGGCTGTAGCTGACACAGCCCATATACAGGCTTTCCAGCCGGTGTGGTTGATTACCGGCGCCAACGATGCATTCGGTTGATCCGCCGCCGATGTCGACGACCAGGCGGGTCTCCTGACTTGCGGGCAGACTGTGCGCGACGCCGAGATAGATAAGGCGGGCTTCTTCCCGCCCGGCGACTACTTCGATCGGAAAACCAAGTGCGGCTTCGAACTGCGGCACAAATTCGCGCGCGTTCCTGGCGACGCGCAGCGTGTTCGTGCCGACCGCCCGCACTGCGCCGGCAGGCAGGCCGCGCAACCGCTCGCCAAAACGCTTCAGACAATCGATAGCGCGGGA
>DATMZQ010000038.1:0-3752 GCA_035573615.1 Burkholderiales bacterium
CGAAAAGTTGGGGGTTCGGCTTCATGATCAATCATGACCTGGCGCCAACCGGTCGCTCTGCCGGAAGCCTGGCATGGGCAGGCCTGTCGAACTGCTATTTCTGGATCGATCCGATGAGGCGCATCGCCGGGGTCTATCTAACCCAGATCCTGCCGTTCGCGGACAAGAAATCGTTGCCGCTGTACCTGGATTTTGAAACTGCGGTCTACCGTTCGGCAAGCTGAGCCATGTCCGAACCTGCGGAAGATGTTGCGATATTGCGCGGCATTATCACGCAGTATTTTGCCTCGCGAGCGTTGTATGCTGCCGCTGCACTGGACGTCGCCGGCGCATTGAGCACGGGGAGCAAGAGTATCGAAGAGCTTGCGCAGCTCATCGGCGCGCATGCGTCGTCGCTCTACCGGGTTTTGCGCGTATTGGCTGCATCACAAATCTTTCGGGAGGAAGAAGACCGTCGATTTGCAAACACAGCGCTATCAGAGCTGCTGCGTGCTGATGTGCCCGGTTCACTGCGCGACCTGGTATTGTTGTTCGGCGATGAGACCTCATGGCGCTCGTGGGAGGGGATTCTTCATGGGGTGCGTACTGGCGAGGCGCCATTCGAGCATATCTACGGCGAAAAATTCTTCGATTTCCTGCAGGACCATGCCGATACTGCGGCGATGTTTGACCGTGCCATGGCGAGCGCATCATCCACTACTAACGCGGCAGTCGCGCAAGCCTGCGACTTCTCCGGCTTCGGTACGGTTCTGGATATTGCCGGCGGAACGGGTTCCGCGCTTTGCAGCATCCTGAAAGCCGCTCCGCATTTGCACGGCATCGTATTTGATCTGCCGCACGTTGCGCAACGCGCGCGCGAGTTCATCGCGGCGCAGGGCTTGACGCAGCGCTGTGAATTTTCCGGAGGCAGTTTCTTTGAAGCAGTGCCAAGCGGCGCCGACGCCTACTTCATGAAGCACGTCTTGCACGATTGGGGCGATGCAGAATGCGCCGCGATACTGGGCAATTGCCGCAAGGCAATGTCGCGCGATGCACGGCTGCTCATTTGCGAACGCATCGTGCCACCCGGCAACGAGCCCTCGTCGGCCAAGTTAATCGATCTGCACATGATGATGACGAACCACGGCGGCAAGGAGCGCACCGAACCCGAATACCGTGATTTGCTCAACAAATCCGGTTTCGAATTGCAACGTGTGATTGCCACCGGCACGCCGTGGAGCGTGATCGAGGCCCAACCGGTGAAGATTGCAACGGCGATTTAGCCTAAGCTGGCCGGTGCAAGCCGGACCGTGCATGCGTTTGCAACCAGCGTGCCATCAGCGCAATGGCGGCGCCCGCATAGACCAGACCGCCCGGAATCCACATGATCAACCCGCCGAGTTGCTGATCTTCCAGCGGCTGTAGGCCCCACTCTAGCGGCGCGGTTCCATACACCGGGTACCAGAGGGTCGGCGCAAATACCAACAGCGCACCCAGCGCGCCGGTATGCACCATGGTGGTAAACAAATAAAACACGGAGGCCGCGGTACCAGCGGACGATGTCCTGCGTGTTGCCGCCCACCAGAACAGCAGCGCCGAAAACAGAAAGCTGAAATGCTGCAGGACATGAACGCCTTCATGTTCCAGGGCGGCGGTGAACAACCCGGGAAGATGCCAAAGCCAGATAGCCGCCGCGTGCAGGATCCAGGCCGCAAGCGGCGCGGTCAATGTTGCCCAAATCGCGGCAATTCCGCGGGAGTGCGTGATGCATGCGATCGAGCGCCGCCAGCGCGGCGGCATCGCCCAAGCCCAAACTGCCAAAGGACTCCCCGCCACCAACAGCGGTGCGGCGACCAGCATCAACAATTCGTGCTGCAGCATATGTGCACTGAACAGCTCCGCGCCCATTGGATCTAGTGGCGGGGCAAGGGCGAGTGTCAGCACAGTCCAACCGCCCGCAAAAGCAGCGATCCGATAGAGCGTCACGCCGTGATTTGGTCCGGCTGCTTGCCAAAGGCGGTGCACTCCCCATGCATACAGCCCGGCTGCTGTCAGCAGCAGGCACGCCAGCCACAACTCCAGGCCCGAAGAACGTACGTTTTCCAGCGTGTGCGCCTGCGCCCGTCCGGCGCACAGCGCCGCCACTACAAGGACGAAACGCATGGCTGAAGGATGCTTACCGTGACCCATTGCGTCGCGATGACCAATATAACGAGCGCGCTCAGTGCAAGACTCAGTTGATTCAGAAAGCGCTCATGCCCTTTAGTCGCAACGTGCCAAGAATGCCATGCCAAACCAAGCATCAGCAGCGTAACGAGCAACGCAGCAGCAAATACCGAATGCAAAACGGAGGCACGCAGGCCATTCGCGCACGTCAGGTGCACCACGGCATAAGCAACGGTCAATTCGAGCAGCAATACGCAAGGGGCGATCAGCATGCCGACCGACACCGATCCCCTACAGCAGGCGCGCGCCGAAATAGATGATCGCATAGACGGGCAACCAGGCAATGACAACGAAATACCAGTACACCGCGCTTTCGCTGACATCGACGAAGCGCTTGTCTTCTACCGGACCGAACCACATCAGCGCAGTCAATACCGCGGTGTCGTAAGTGTCGGTCAGCAAGTGCAGGGTGTGCAGGCCCAGCAGCATCCAGATGGCGGATCCGTAGGCGTTAGTATCCCAGCGGCAGTTCAAGCTGCCGAACTCGAATACCCGCACCGCCAGGAACGCCGCTGAAAAAATCAGGCAGACAACCAGCGCCCATTTAACATTACGGGCGTCATAGCGCTCGGCCGCGCGCTTCGCCCACTGGTTGGGAACCATGCTTACAATCAGGATGAGCGTATTCAGCGTTCCCCAAAACAGCTCCGGCGGCTGTGCAACCGGCGGCCATTCGGTGAAATCCTTGCGAACGTATAGATACACTGCAATCGCCAGCGCGAAGACCGTCCCTTCGATCGCAATCATGCCCATCACACCCCACCACATCATGCTGCGATGGCCGAAGGCATGGCTGGGAAGCGCGGAGGCATGGACAATCTGTGTTGCATCACCTCCAGAACGACTCACGGACGGCGCTCCAGTTTTTGATGTTCTTCGGTTTCACGGCGGTCCGGCCAGAACCAGGCCGTGAGCGCAATAGCTAACGGAATGCTGCCCCAAACCACCGCCCAGGGAGAAAAGATACTGGCGATGAACAAAACCGTCGTGGCGACTGCGCCCACGAACGGCCAGATGGATGGAGCCGGGAACAGCTGACGGTGATCCGGTGAACCGTCGAGTACGTGGGTGATCAGCAATTCGGGCAACTTGCAGGACAAGCCTTCCACGCGTCCGTTGATACCACCCGGTTCCCATAGGGGTTCGCGACCGCCAACAACCGGGATGGTCGCGAAATTGTAGGACGGCGGAGGAGAAGAGACCGCCCACTCCAATGTTGCCGCCCCCCATGGATTAGGGCCCGCGCTGGTGCCGGCACGCAGGCTGCGAACCACGTTGACAATGAACAGCAGGACGCTCACTGCAATCATCATCGCGCCCACCGTAGCAATGAAATTCAGTGTTCCCCAGCCCATATCCGCAGGATAGGTATATACGCGCCGCGGCATGCCGTGCAGCCCCAGATAATGCATCGGGAAGAATGCAACATTGAAGCCGACAAAAAACAGCCAGAAATTCCAGTGCCCGAGTTCTTCGTTCATGAGACGTCCGGTAATTTTCGGGAACCAGAAATAGAATGCACCGAACAGCGGAAATACCGCGCCGCC
>DATMZQ010000039.1:0-6315 GCA_035573615.1 Burkholderiales bacterium
GCAGCCACCGGCAAAGGGGCTATGGAAGTCAATTCATAGCCTCCATCGCTGGTCTGGTGGAATTCGAACGCAACGGTATCGCCGACTGAAATTATTTTTGGCAGACCTCCGGCCGGGATGCCGAAACCCATGGTCATTGCACCCCATTGCAGCGACGGGATTGGACCGTGCGAGAGCATTATTTCGTGCTCGCCGATTTTCTCGACCTTGCCTTGCCCGCGATGCGTCCGGCTGCTGCCGATTTCGGGAGGCGCCGCCGGAGCCTCGCCCATCCGGCTCGTTGCGCCTTTCAGACTTGCCTCCGAATCGATCAGGAACTGGCCCGACACAACCACTTTGTCGCCTTTGTTCAAACCGCGTCGTATCTCGGTTTGCCCCTGGGCTTCCGTTCCGGTTTCCACGTCTGTGGCAGTGAATTTACCGTCCTCAAGCGCGACAATGACCACACTTCGCGTGCCCGTGCGAATCACTGCTTCAGCAGGCACCAGCAGCGCTTCCTTGCGCTGTGCCGGTGCTAGTCTCACTGTTACGAACATGCCCGGCACCAGCTGACCGTTTTCATTCGCCAGCTCGATGCGCGCTTTGATGGTCCTGGTGGCCGCGTTTACTTCCGGCAGTAAGGCATTTACCTTTCCCTTGAATGTGACCCCAGCGATCGAGGCACTAACCGCGGTAACCTGAGTGCCCGGATGCACCAATGCCATCTGGCTCTCTGGCACTTCTGCGTTCACCCAGACGGTATTGAGTCCGTTGATGCGGAATAACGTTGCCCCCGACGTAACGGTCATGCCCTCCCTTGCTCCGAGTTCCGCAATGACGCCGTTGATGGGAGCGACGATGGTTACTGTTGCCTGTACTTTTCCGGTGGTCTCCACCAGGCGAATCTGGTCTTCCGTCATGCCGGCAAGTCGCATGCGCTGACGCGCGCCTTCTGTCAAATCCGTCAACACATCTTGCAGGCCGCTCGCCGAGATGCGCTTCGCGGATAGATATTCTTCCTGCGCCGCGACCCAGTCGGGCACGTACAGTTCGGCCAATGCTTGCCCTTTGCGTACTGCATCGAGCGGCGCGCGAACGTACAGCTTTTCCAGGAAGCCATTGCTGCGGGCTTGAACAACGGCTACGTCTCGCTCGTTGTAGGCCACCGTACCGACCGCTTGTACCGAGTTCTCGAGCGCGCCGCTTATCACCGTAGCGGTACGCACGCCGAGGTTCTGTTGCATGCGAGGGCTAATGGCGACCTTGCCTTCGTCCCCTTCTTCGCCGGCATACACGGGCACCAGTGGCATGTCCATGAAGGGCGACTTGCCGGGCTTGTCGAATTTCTGACCCGGCACCATCGGATCGTGCCAGTACAGCACTTTTTTATCCGAGCCTGGTCGTCCTTTATTCTTCGCATCCGGAGCGGGCTGATTCTCAACCGTGGCCATTTTCAGTCCGCGGTTCATCCCCACTACGTACAACCCATACCCCGCAATGCTGAATGCCGCAATGGCGGCGATGACCAGCACAATCATCCGTGAGCTCATTTGCTTGCTCCATCGTTCGCGTTCGAAGGTGACGCAAAATCGGGGAAGAGGAAATTGAGCCCCGCCCACAGCCGCGCGGTCTCGGCCTCGAATCGCACCTTCTGCATCCGAACGTCGATTTCATTGCGCCGTGCCAGTAGAAGTTCCGTGAGGGTACTTTTGCCGCCCTGGTACGCGGCGCGGGCTGCCTTGGTTCGCTCCAGCGCCAGAGGAAGAAGTTCACGCTCGTAGCGCGCAACCCGCTCACGCCCGTTCTGCCATTCCGCAATCATTGTGCGCACTTCGCTAACATGCGCACGCAGCACTTCTTCGCGCTCAGCGCGCGCTTGTTCGGCCGCCGCCAGTTTCGAGGCAATCTGTCTTTCCTGGCGATTGCGCTGATCCCATTGCAACGGAACTGAAACGCCGATCGAGACCATGTTCGAATAGGCAGGCCCGCGCAGGCTGTAACTCAGTTCGACGCTCCAGTCCGCCTTCCGATCCGCCTGCGCCAGCCGAACTTCGGTTGCTGCAATTTGCTCTCGTTTTGTGAGAATGGCGATCTGTGGATGGTGTCCGAGCTCCATATCCAGCGTGCTCGAGTCAACGCGAATAGAATCCATTGCCGGCTTCTCGGAGATCGAAAAAGCAGGCTCATCGCCTACCCAGCGCGCCAGCATGGTCCTGGCATTGGCCACACGGCGCCCCACTTCACTCGCCTGATCTTCAAGCGTCGCCCGGGCGCTGTGCGCGGCAAAGACATCGGCCTGGCTTCCTCGTCCCGCCCGGTAGGCTGCTTCTGCAGCCGTGATCTCTATCTTGGCTTGTGCGTTTTGTTGCGCGATGACTTTGGCCTGCGCTTCAGCGAAATAGACATCCAGCCAGGCAAGCGCGCTCTCACGCTGAATCGACGCAATGACGGCTTCTTTCTCAGCGAGGGATTTCTCAGCTTCGTTCTCAAATCGTTGTGCGCGCAATTCACGTTTGTCGGACCGCGTAAATTCCTGCATGACACCGACGCGGCGCATGGTCATGAAGTCGTTGGTCACACTGAACTGATCCGGCCCGTTGATTGGCAAGTTGTCTATGCCGAAACGAAGAACCGGATCTGGTAACTGCCCAGCCGCGACAGCCATTTCGCGAGACGCAGTGACGGAGGCATTCTGCGCGGCTATTTGGCGCGAGCGTTCGACCGCTCGGCGCTGAGCTTCCTGAATGCTCAACGGCGCCTCGTCGGCGAGAGCCTCGCCCGGCACCAGTACGAGATCCGCGCACAAGGCCACGAGGATAGTGGCAAAAAAAATTAACACGGCGTTGCCGCAGAACTGGGCAACGATGGTTGGTAGTGCGGCCTTTGAATATTGGCTGACGGCAGAGCAGGCCTGCGCCAGCGGGAAAGTAGAAGATTGCATGATGCCTCCGCAAAGAAAACACGAACTGCCGCGTGCGCGGCGTATTCAGGTTTCCAGCGAAGGCTAAAGTTGCAGACTACAAAAGCGGATTAACGGCGGAGGATCGGTTGTGGGGGAGCTTGCGGCGGTCAGGACAGCGCCGGGAACAGCGCAGTCTGTGGCCCAGGGCAGCACGAGGATTGCAACAGAAGAGGTTGCGAATACCGGCGTTTGCGCATGATCCAGACTTTGGTCACTGGCGTTTGCCTGCTGCAGACAGCTATTCGGGTTTACGCCCTTGTGGCAATGATCATCTTGCTTATCTTGAGAAAACGCCATGATTGGCGACATTTCAGGCGCAACACAGCTTTGCGAGGCATTCGCTACCTGCGCGAATACCATCACGCCAAGTACAAATCGACACAGCATTGTGCCTAAGCGGCGACCACTATTACGCATGCCGAAAATTGAAGTCATTCACGATTGTGTCAGTGTAGCCCAAGTGGGCGCAATTTTGGGGCATGACGGCAGGAACACAACTTCGTTTTGTGGCGGAATGATTCAGCCCTCCCCCATATGAGTGACGATCATGAGCGGAATTGCGCTCACTGCCGCGACTGTAATGATTGCGAAATAGAGCCAACCAGCCGCCGTGATGAGGGGACTGTTGGCATGCCCCTTCATTAATTTCTTGTCGCGCGCCGTTCTCAAAATCGGGTAATAGGTAAAGGGAAGCACCACGACTGCGAATACAACGGAGTATTCGACTATCAACAGCGGGTTGATGCCGCTCATGGCAATGGCAAAGCCGCTTCCGATCAACACCAGCCAGGTGGCATGGAATACCGGCGCCTGCTTCATGTTCTTGTCCTTGCCCCACGCCAGCCCGAAAAATTGCGCCACGTTATAAGCACCGGCCAGTGCTGTTTCGACGGCGGCTCCGCCAATGGCGAACAGCATTCCCAGCAGCGCGAGCAAAAGCCCCTTGATGCCAAAGGCCGCCGTCGCGGGCAACGCGGTAGCACTCAGCGTATCCGGTATGACACCGTGCGAGCCAAACAAGGTCGCCCCCGCGACAATCAGGGCAGTTGAAAGCAGACCACCTAGTGTAAATCCCACTGTTGCTGTTAGAACGTTGGTTGGCAGATCCTTGGCCTTCCATTTGTCTTCGATCGCTCCGGAAGAATAAAAGTAGATCTCATAAGGCATGACGATCGAACTGAACAGACCCACCACGTAATAGAAATAAACCAGGACGTTGTCCTGTGGCAGTTGCGGCAGGAATCCCTTGCCCACCGCGCTCCAGTCGGGCTTGAGCGCTACGGCGGCGGCCGCATAGACCAGCAATGCGAGACCCATCAACCCGAATAGCCGCTCCAGCCATTCAAACTTCATAAAGTAGACTGCAATACAGAGGAGTCCCACCGCCGTAATGAGCATCAGCCGGTATTCCAGTCCGAACAGCAACTGCAGGACGATTGCAACGCCGCCGATCTCGGCGGCACAGGTCAGAAGGTTGACGATGTTCGAAGCCACCAAGGTCATCAAACCGCTGCGGTAGCTGACCCGTTCGCGGATAATCTGGAACGTGGGTTTCTGCAGCACGGCGGCAATCCTGCCCGCCATTTCTCCGTAAACCATGATGCCGATTGTGCCGACCACCACGGTCCAGATCAGCATGTAACCGAATTTGGCGCCGCCCTGTGTCGTGAAGACCAGTTCACCGATGTCAACGAATCCGCCCAGTGCCGACATGATGCCAAGCGCGAGATCAAGAATGGAACTCACAGTGCCGTTTCCAGGTTACCGAGTTGCTGCTCCAGACGCATAGCCTGCTGCTTGATCTTCAGGATCTCTGGATTGTCGGTTCGGTGCCTGCTCAACTCCTGCCACATTGCAGACAACGCTTCCGCGCTATTTCGCACACGGGTGCCAGCCTCTGCCATTTCGGGCGGCACCGGACCGTCAAGTTGGCGCGCCCTGCTTCGTAATTCCTCCTGCAGTTTTTCGCAATGCACCTTGGCGTAGTTATCAGTGAGCCTTCCTTGCTCCAATTGCGTGCTGAACAGCACGATCTCGCCGGCGATACTCCCCAGTGCACGAACGTGTCGGCCGAACTCTTCCACGGGCATAGGTTCGGGTTCGGTGGATGCAATCTTGGCCAGCACGACGGCTATCACCAGGACAGTAGTGGTGCCGAAAACAATCGCAACCCATTTTTTGATCTGGTACGGCACTGGAATATCCTGAGCAGCGAAAGCAGATTGGATAGAACCATCCCGCTATTAATTTAGATGTCATAACAACATGGAAGTTCGGCAGAGGCTGGGAACAGCAGGCCGCTGCGCCATGGCACAGCGAACCTACCAGCTCGCCGGTGCGGCGCATGATTCCGCCCACCGCACACCGGACCAGTGAGTTAATCGGGACGTCGACGGTGTGGATCGCCGTTGATCTGCCTGCGCGCAAACCAGAGCACCAACGGCGGAATCACCAGCCATTGCAGAATCGGCAGCAATCCGGTGCCGATAAAGGGAAGCCTCGGCATAGCCAATGTGTAGCTCCATCGTCCCGCAGGTCCGGTCGCCACACCTTCAACCAGCGCCGTTGCAATAATTCCGATACCCAGAAATAGGGCCAGGTCCTCTTTGCGTGGCAGCAGGATCCAATTGCGGTTTCGCGCTGCGATGGCCGTAATCCAGAACGCGACCAGGATGATTGCAACATCTCCAAGCGTCGTTTGCGTGCAGATTTTTACCCCCAACCACTGGGGCTGGTCAGCCATGCCGACGAAGAACGGAATCTGCCAGAACTCCCAGACCAGGTTCAGCAAAAAGGCAAATACGCCGAGATTAAATTCCGGATTTTGTAGAAGTCTGCGCGGATTCAAGATAAGTCAATCGATCAGCTCTGTTGTTTCCGGATTTGCATAATCGCCACTGGCCGCACTTCGGTGCCGCCGTTGGTGTCATTGTCAGGAACATTATCCCGGCAAACAGTCGGAACACCGGTGCCGGAACTCTGCCCTATGAGGATGGTCACTCAGAAACCAACCCCGAAGGCTTCCTCACAATTCTCCGGGAGACATCATGAACGATCAAATGCGGTCTTGCATCGACGCCTGCTATGCCTGCGCGATAGCATGTGACGAGTGTGCGGTATCTTGCCTGAAGGAAGAAGATTTTCCGCATCTGGCACGCTGCATACAGCTTGATATGGATTGCGCGGACATGTGCCGACTTGCGATGGCCTACATGGGGCGCGATAGCGAGCTCATCAACCTGGTCTGCCACACCTGCGCTGAAATTTGCGATGCCTGCGCGGAGGAATGCGCGCATCACAACACCATGGACCATTGCAAGGCCTGCGAAGAGGCATGCCGGCGATGCGCTCAGGAGTGTCGCAAGCTAATCGCC
>DATMZQ010000040.1:0-3723 GCA_035573615.1 Burkholderiales bacterium
GCGCACTATGATTTCCGACATTCACTGTATCGGGAAGTTCTCTATGGGCGGCTGTCCGAGGGCGCTCGTTCGAAGCTGCACCTGTTATTGGCACAAAGACTTAAATCCTTCTGCGACCCCTGCGAGCAGGAATTGGCCACGGAACTTGCCTTGCATTTCGAAGGAGGCCGCGACTACGAGCAGGCCGTTAATTATTTACTCGTTGCGGCGGACAATGCGGTGGGGCGATTCGCCTATCGTGATTGCATCGAGATATTGCACCATGCGCACGAATTGGTGCTAAAGGTTACTCTCAGAGTTCGAGCCGAACTTGAGGTTCGCATCCTTGAGTTTATCGGCCATGCTCATTTCGCGCTGGGTGCTCTGGTAGATTCCGCCCAGACGTATGCAGCCGCTGCGGCACGCGCGCAGCAAGCTGGCCTCAAAGCGGCTCAAATGCACGCGCTGACCTCCGCAATGTATCCATTGGGCTTCATTGGTCCCGAAGAGGGTGTTGCGGCACTGGAAGAGGCCCTGAAGATCAGCATGAGCGTTAACGATCCCCCGCGTTTAGCGCTCACTCAAATGCTGGCCGCGGGATTCCGCCTGGTGTTTGACTCTTGGAGCGAAACACATGCGGAACTGTGTACGTCCGCTTACGAAACTCTGCGCTGTCTGTATCCTTCAGAGTTGGATCCCTATCAGCGAATTGTATATGCGCATATTTTAATGCTTAAAGGCAAGTACGCAGAAGCATTAGATGTGTGTGAACGCAGCGTATCCGAAGCCAGCTCATCCGGTGTAGGTCGGGTAGTGAACTTTCTGGCGCACTTTGGTGCCCTGAGCGCAAAAATAATCATCCTTCTCCGCACCGGACAACTTGGGAAAGTGTTGCAGATTACCAAAGCCGGCAGAACGTCTCCCGATGAGAACTTGTCACTGTATTGGCTACTTACTCTCCGCGAAGCATGGCTTCGAACAATGGCTTTCGACTTCGAGGGTGCAAGGCAAATTTGTCAAGCAACCTATAATGTGAGGGGAGAGTTTCCAGACGGACAATACTACGCGATTGACCAGATAGCCGCGGGAAATATGGCGCTTCAGCAACGGAGATACGCTGAAGCGCTTGAACATTTCAAGCACGTACAGGACCTTGATGTGCACACAAAATTTTTCATGCATTGGGCGTGGAGAATGACGGCGCATCTTGAATCGATCAATGCCTGGCTCTTGTCCGGAAATATCGTAAACGCACGGACTGCGGCTGGCGGTTTTCTAAAGTCCGCGCTGTCCACCAGCGATCCGTATCTGCAGGCGCTAGCGTGGGATCTGAAGGCGAGAGTGGCGATGGCCGAAAGCGATTTGCAGGGTGCGCGGGAACCGATTCAGCGAGCGCTAGCAATCGTTGATAGCTCCGAAATCCAGGGCGCGGCTTGGCAAATATTTGCGACTGCATCGCAGGTTTGCCGGCACGCAAAAGAACTCAAAGCTGCCAAAACGTACCGCGATCGCGCTGAATCTTGCATCCTCCAGATTGTCGACTCCTTCGAACCGGACGAACCACTTCGCGCAACATTCCTCACCGCGGATCCAGTCCGCCGGATCTTGGACGGAAAAATCGCGACCAAGGCCACGCGACAGCATGGATTGAGACACGGCGCGGTGCCTGGAGCTTAGCGGTTGGGTCGCTTCCACCCTGGGTGCGTCAGCGACTGTATGAAATTGGCGCCTGGCCCTCAATTTAGTCGATGAGATGCAATTGAATTTTGCGTTTGCCTGCGCACCGGCGATACGCGAACCTCGAAGCAGATTTGTGACAGGGATTCGCGCGTGATTCGCATCCAGAGCAAGCGAAGAAGCCAGGTCCCATACCTTGAAGTCGAAAGAACCGCGGAATCTTAGGCGGTTCCACCCATCCGGATACCGCGTCGTGTCCGCAGCGAAAGAGCCTGCGACGACACGATGTCATTGCCCCTTATACAGCGAGCAAAGGAACAAAGCTCCCACTTCGTCCTGACACCGAAGATTGCGGCACTTTCAGGCGGGGCGCCGCAGTGCGGGACGCAAGGTGCTTCACAGGCGTCGTTGATTCCCCAGCGCAGTCTCCTGCCCGGCGAGCAATACCGCTTTCATTTCGATATGACCAAATGCATCGGCTGCAAGTGTTGTGTTGTGGCTTGCAACGAGCAGAACGGCAATCCGGCCGAAATTAACTGGAGGCGGGTCGGCGAAATCGAAGGCGGCTGGTATCCGCACACACAACGGCTGCATTTGTCGATGGGATGCAATCACTGCATCGAGCCCACCTGCCTGGCTGGATGTCCCGTGGATGCGTATTCGAAGGATCCCGTCACGGGCGTAGTTCTGCACAGTGCCGAAACATGCATCGGCTGCCAATACTGTACGTGGAATTGCTCCTATGGCGTGCCGCAATACAACCCAGAGCGCGGCGTCGTCGGAAAATGCGATATGTGCCACAACCGGCTGGCCGAAGGTCGCGAGCCGGCGTGCGTAGGTGCCTGCCCAGAGGGCGCCATTCAAATTGAGATCGTCAACATTGCCGACTGGAAACAGAACTATGCCGCAAGCGCGAACGCGCCTGGACTGCCTTCTGCCGATGACAGCGTCTCTTCGACGCGAGTTACCTTGCCCGAGACGTTGCCGTCGAACATGCAGAAGGCGGACCTAAATCGAGTCAGGTCAGAAGATCCGCACTTGCCGCTCGTGGTGATGACCGTGCTGACGCAGCTATCGGTCGGCACGTTTGCGACGGTCTGGCTACTTGAGTTGTTGGGAAAAGCTAAGAACCTCGGCATGGCGGCGATGATTTCGCTGCTCGTTGGTGGACTGGCGTTAGGTGCATCAACGATGCACCTCGGACGTCCGGTGCTCGCCTACCGCGCTTTGAAAATGTGGAGGCGATCGTGGCTGAGCCGCGAAGTCCTGATGTTCACGTGCTTTTCTGGAATATCGGGTCTCTACGCAGCTCTGCTCTGGTTCAGGCTGCCGGGAAGCGTCGTGCCTGGAATGCTGACGTCGGTCATCGGTTTAGCCGGGGTAACCGCGAGTGCGTGCATTTACCTCGTGCGAGCTCGCCCGGCATGGAACACGAAGCACACCGTGGCAGATTTTCATCTCACTGGTGCTTACCTCGGCCCTCTTCTAGTTGCAAGTCTGGGTGTCGGGAACCGGTCATGGCTAGTCCCCGCGGCGGTCACGGCTGCGGGGCTGTCGATACTCAATCAAGCCATTCGATTTTTGTGGATGACGGCGTCCGATTCGTTTGAGTTGCAAGCCTCGGCCAAGTTGCTTTCGACCGTGCTCGCTTCCAAGGTTCTTGCGCGAGGCGTGCTGCTGATCCTCGGTGGAATTGTGGTGCCACTGCTGCTGCCAACCGGGTTCGGTCTCTGGACTGCCATGGCTCTGGCGCTGTGCGGAGAGATTCTCGGGCGCTATCTGTTTTTTGTCAGTGTAGTTCCGAAAAACATGGCCGCTTCCTATCTTTCCGCCGGGAAAGTGGCGGCATGAATCTCAAGCGCCAACTCGGACTGGATATTTTGCGGGAGAAGT
Organism: Burkholderiales bacterium; assembly: GCA_035573615.1. Classification (GTDB taxonomy): domain Bacteria; phylum Pseudomonadota; class Gammaproteobacteria; order Burkholderiales; family JACQAP01; genus JACQAP01. The sequence goes on from DATMZQ010000040.1 coordinate 3,550, forward strand.
ATGCCTTCGCCAATGATCCGGTCATGGGCTACACCTCCGATCAAAGAATTCCCGACAAATGGGTTTCGACCACGTGCGGCTATTGCTCGGTGGGCTGCGGGCTTTTCATCGGAGTGAAAGATGGGCGGGCCGTGAGCGTCCGGGGAAATTGCGATCATCCGGTGAACGTTGGAA
>DATMZQ010000041.1:0-3185 GCA_035573615.1 Burkholderiales bacterium
CCAAGCTGATCACAGCTCTTGAAGCCGCCGGCGTGGAACTCATCCGGGAGAATGCCCCAAGCTATGGAAGCGGGCGCGGCGTCCGGTTGAAGATCGAAGCGGACGCTCGATCCAGGCGAGCAAAAAAAACTACTCCATCACGAGCAACTTAGGGACGACGCGATGCCAGTGGCCGTCTTGCTGTGGTGTGTGCTGGCGCTCCTCGTGATTGCCGTGCTCAGTATCACGAGGCCGAAACAGCCTCTTGCGACGGCGTTGGTTTATGCGGCATGTGCATTCACGTCGGTGATCGCATTTTCGGCCGCTTTCGCAGCGCTGGTATCGGGCCAGTCCGGAACGCTTCACCTGCCACTGGGAATACCCTGGCTTGGTGCCAGCTTCCATGTCGATGCGCTTTCCGCTTTTTTTCTTGTCGTGGTCGATTTCGGCGCCGCGGCGGCCAGCGTATACGCCTTGGGGTATGGACGAAACGAGCACTCTCCTGAGCGCGTGTTACCATTCTTCGCCGCATTTCTTGCCGGCATGAACCTCGTCATTCTGGCGGACGACGCGTTTACGTTCCTGTTGTCGTGGGAATTCATGTCGCTGTCGTCTTGGGCACTGGTGCTGGCGCATCATCGCTCCGCCGACAATGTCCGCGCCGGCTATGTTTACATCCTTATGGCGAGCTTTGGGACCTTCGCGCTGTTGCTGGGCTACGGTCTGCTGGCGGGCCCTGACGGCAATTACGGCTTTGAACAAATCCGATCGCAGCATCCCGACGCGTTCTATTCGGCACTTGTCCTTGGCCTTGCCCTGATCGGTGCCGGATCGAAGGCCGGACTGGTGCCATTGCATGTGTGGCTGCCGCTCGCGCATCCCGCCGCACCTAGCCATGCTTCGGCTCTGATGAGCGGAGTGATGACAAAGGTTGCGGTCTACGCGTTCATCCGCATCGTGTTCGACCTGCTAGGGCCGCCGGTCTGGTGGTGGGGCGTGCTCGTGCTGGCGCTTGGCGGCATCACATCGCTAATGGGCGTTCTCTACGCACTCATGCAGCACGATCTGAAGCGGTTGCTTGCCTATCATACCGTAGAAAACATCGGCATCATTTTCATCGGTCTAGGTCTTGCGCTTGCCTTTCGGGCCAACGGGTTGATGGCGACAGCAGCACTTGCTCTGACCGCGGCGTTGTTTCATGTCTTCAATCACTCCATCTTCAAGAGCCTGCTGTTCTTCGGCGCGGGTGCAGTTCTCACTGCCACCGGCGAGCGCGACATGGAGCATCTGGGCGGCCTGATCCATCGGATGCCGTTCACTGCATTCGCGTTTCTGGTCGGCTGCGCGGCCATCTCGGCGCTTCCGCCCTTTAACGGGTTCGTGTCGGAGTGGATGACGTTCCAGGCTATTCTGCTGAGCCCCGAACTGCCGCAATGGGGCCTCAAGCTGATTGTTCCCGCGGTGGGCGCAATGTTGGCGCTCTCCGCCGCGTTGGCTGCGGCTTGTTTCGTCAAGGCTTTCGGCATCACGTTCCTCGGCCGTCCCCGCACAGGGGCCGCAAAACACGCGAAGGAGACTGACCAATTTTCCCTTAGCGTCATGTTGGTGTTTGCTGCGATCTGTCTGCTTGTCGGCGTCCTGCCGGGGTTCGTTATCGATGCGATCGCGCCCGCGGCGCTAGTCGCCATCGGGGGTCACATGCCGCTTCAGGAGTCGGTTCCGTGGCTGTCGATCGTCCCAATTGCGGAGGGCCGCAGTTCCTATAACGGACTGCTGGTGTTTGTGTTCATCGCGCTCTCGGCCTCGCTCAGCGCCTATGTCATTCACCTGCTCGCGTCGCGGTCGACGCGTCGGGTTCCGGCATGGGACGGCGGATTTCCTGAAGCGAGTCCGCTGACGCAATACACGGCAGGAAGTTTTGCGCAGCCAATTCGCCGTGTCTTCGGAACGCTGGTGTTTCGCGCGCGCGAACAGGTTGATTTTCCGCCGCCCGGAGACCCGCGTCCCGCAAAATTTCAGGTCAATCTGGAAGATGTCGTCTGGGACGTTTTATACGCACCGCTCTCCGACACCATCGCGTTTGTGGCTGATCGACTCAATGTGCTGCAGTTTCTGACCATACGGCGCTATCTCAGTCTCGTTTTTGCCGCGCTCGTCGTGTTGCTTCTGGTGATTGCGGCATGGCGCTGATACGCGAACTCACCTTGCAGGGCAGCCAGATGTTTCTGGTCGTGGTCATTGCTCCTTTAATCACCGGAGTGGTTCGGAAGATCAAAGCGAGGCTCCTGCGTCGCCAAGGTCCGCCAATAGTGCAGCCCTATCGCGACCTCATTCGCTTGCTGCGCAAAGAGGTGGTTCTGGCCGAGAATGCGTCCTGGCTGTTTCGCACTGCGCCCTACCTGATCTTTTCCGCAACCTGGGTGGCTGCCGCTTTGGTGCCGACCTTTGCCACCGGTCTGATGTTCAGCTGGACAGCCGATCTTATCGCGCTGGTTGCCCTGCTCGGTAGCGCGCGATTCTTCCTGGCGCTGGCCGGAATGGATATAGGCACGAGTTTTGGCGGCATCGGCTCCAGCCGCGAAGTCATGATCGCATCGCTCGCTGAACCGGCCATGATCATGATTGTTTTTTCCCTGGCCCTACTCGCGGGCACGACACAGTTGTCCGGAATTGCGCAATACACGCTCTCGTCCAATGTCGGGCTGCGCGTGACGCTCGGTCTCGCGGCCATTTCTCTCATCATGGTGGGGATTGCCGAAAACGCACGCATCCCGGTCGACAATCCCGCCACACATCTGGAACTCACCATGGTGCACGAGGCGATGATTCTGGAATATTCCGGACGTCATCTGGCACTGATCGAACTGGCCGCTTCGCTGAAACTGCTGGTCTATCTTTCGCTCATCGCATGCATCTTTCTGCCTTGGGGAATTGCGCCCGCCGGTGATTCCACGATGCGCTTTGCGATTGGCGCTGCGGCCTATGCCGGCAAGCTGCTCGTGGGTTGCTTTGCGTTGGCGGTGTTTGAGACTGTGATCGCTAAAATGCGCGTCTTCAGAGTCCCGACTTTCCTTGGAGCAGCGCTCATGCTGGGGCTGCTCGGCGCTTTGCTCCTATTCGTTTCGCGGGGACTGTGAATGCACGGACTGGCATATGACGTCGCGCATCTTCTGGCCGGTAGCCTGGTGCTCGTCAGCCTGATGATG
>DATMZQ010000042.1:0-17819 GCA_035573615.1 Burkholderiales bacterium
TTATTGAAGACGACGCCTTCATTGGCTCGGATACCCAGCTGATTGCGCCGGTGACAATTGGTCGCGGTGCAACCATTGGCGCGGGGAGCACCATTACCAAAGATGCTACGGCAGACTCGCTGACATTGTCGCGAGTCAAGCAGATAACGATCTCCGGTTGGCGGCGTCCGGTCAAAAAGACTTAGCCGTTATGATCTATCCAATACAACAACACCCCCTTATTGAACGGTATCTATGTGCGGAATCGTAGGCGCCGTAGCTAGGCGAAATATAGTTCCAGTCTTGCTGGAGGGACTACGGAAGCTGGAATATCGCGGTTACGATTCCGCGGGTATCGCGGTGGTTAATGGTGGTCTGCATCGCTTGCGCAGTACGGGTCGCGTTGCTTCGCTTGCCGAAATGACAGCACAGGCCGCAGTGCAAGGCGATATCGGAATCGCTCACACTCGCTGGGCCACTCATGGCGTGCCTTCGGAACGAAACGCCCATCCGCACATCAGCGAGGATGGACTCGCCGTGGTTCATAACGGCATCATCGAAAACCACGATGAAATACGGGCTCGGCTACTGGTGGGTGGCTACCAGTTTTCTTCCGATACGGACACTGAAGTAGTCGCACATCTGATTCACGTCTATTGGAAAGGCGATCATGACTTGTTCGCCGCAGTTCGCAAGGCCGCTGCGGAACTGCAGGGCGCTTATGCAATCGCAGTAATGTCGGAGAAAAGCCCGGATATGCTTGTGGTGGCGCGTAAAGGCGCGCCGCTGCTGCTGGGGCTTGGCAAAGGAGAAAATTTTGCCGCTTCGGACGCGTCTGCACTGCTGCAGGTAACCAAGCGAATGATCTATCTCGAAGAGGGTGACGTAGCGGAAATTGGCACCGACAACATTTGCATTCGCGATAGTGCCGGGGATGAAGTTGTGAGGCCGGTGCATGAGAGCCAATTATCGGCAGATGCGGTAGAACTCGGGCCGTTCAGTCATTACATGCAGAAGGAAATCTTCGAGCAGCCCGGGGCAGTGGCTAACACGCTGGAAATGGTCATTGGCGCCCACTCGCTGGTGCCGCAGTTGTTTGGTGTTGAGGCGGAAAACATCCTGAAGCGCATCAACGCGGTGACCGTACTGGCTTGCGGAACCAGTTTGCACGCCGGTCTGGTGGCCCGGTACTGGATCGAGGCACTCGCCGGCATACCTTGCTCAGTGGAAGTTGCCAGTGAATTCCGATATAGGAAAAGCGTTCCGAATCCGAATGCGCTCGTTATTGCGATTTCACAATCCGGAGAAACCGCCGATACCATAGCCGCGCTGCAGTTTGCCAAAGCGCTGGGGCAAAATTCCACGTTGGCCATCTGTAACGTCGCAGAGAGTACGCTGATCCGGCACGCGAGTATGCGGTTCCTAACGCGGGCGGGCCCGGAAATCGGCGTCGCTTCGACCAAGGCATTTACCACACAACTCGCCTCGTTGTTTTTGCTGACTCTGGTTCTCGCAAAAATGCACGGCCGCATGCCGCCGGAAGCGGAGCAAAAGCATCTTCACGCGCTACGCCACTTGCCTTCGGCCTTGCAACAGGTACTTGATCTCGAACCGATGGTTGCGAAATGGGCGGAGCGTTTTGCCGACAAGCGCCATGCGCTTTTTCTCGGTCGAGGCATGCATTATCCGATCGCCATGGAAGGCGCGCTCAAATTGAAAGAAATTTCCTATATTCATGCTGAAGCCTATCCGGCCGGGGAATTGAAACACGGCCCCCTCGCGCTGGTGGACAAGGACATGCCGGTAATCGCAATTGCGCCCAACGACACGCTTCTGGAGAAACTCAAATCCAATCTTCAGGAAGTTCGCGCGCGTGGCGGCGAATTGTATGTGTTCGCGGACGACGATACGCACATACAGGCAGCAGAAGGCGTACACGTCATTCGCATGACTGCCCATGCGGGCGACTTAAGTCCAATTCTCCATACGGTGCCGTTGCAACTGCTCGCGTATCACGCCGCCTTAACAAAGGGTACAGACGTCGATAAGCCGCGCAATCTGGCAAAATCCGTCACTGTAGAATAGCAGGGCGGTCAGCATACGGCCGACGGACTCCACGGAGGTATCGTGCCTAAAAATTCTCATGCTTGGTTTTCTTCAACTATCGCCTCGGCGATCTTTATTGTTGCCGTGCAATCGGCCTCCGGAAACATGGGTGCCGAGGAATCCACCGAAAGCGTGGATCCAAACTACGTGGAAGGCAAGAAAGCTTTGCAATCGCAAGATTGGAAAAAAGCGGTGGATTTGCTGTCAAAGGCAGTTCAGGCCATACCGAACGATTCCAACGCCCACAACCTTCTGGGTTATGCGTACCGCAAGACCGGCAACTTCGATGCCTCATTCGCGCAGTACAAGGAAGCGCTAAAGCTCGATCCAAGCAACAAGCACGCGCATGAATACATTGGTGAGGCTTACCTGCTTACGGGAAACTTGTTAATTGCGGAGCAACATCTTGCCGATTTGCAGAAAATTTGTTCGCCCATTCCATGCGAGGAGTACAAAGAACTCAAACTGGCCGTCGACGCTTATAAGAAATCCCATAAATAGCCAGCCATAGATCCAACATGGCAAACGCGGCGATTCGTGCGGTGCTATGGGATTTCGGCGGCGTTATGACAGAGAGTCCGTTTTTGGCTTTCCGCCGTTTCGAGCGCGAGCACGGTTTACCAGTCGACTTTCTTCGTGGGATAAACGCTCAAAACCACAACAGCAATGCTTGGGCGCGCTTCGAGCGCGCTGAGCTGTCACCGCAGCAATTCGACGAGGCATTTGCCGAGGAGACACGCGCGGCCGGTCATGAAGTGCGAGGCCTCGACGTCATTGATTTGCTCCATGGCGAAATCCGGCCTGCAATGGTGACGGCTCTCAAGGCCTGCAAGGCGCACTTCATTAATGCATGCGTCACCAACAACGTTAATGCAGGGCCGGATCGCGGGCTAGAACGTGATCGCAGTCGCGCAGCTGAATGGCGGCACGTCATAGATTTATTTGACTTCGTCATCGAATCTTCAAAAATCGGAGAACGTAAGCCCGAGTTGCGATTTTTCCAGCGGGTTTGCGAACAACTTGGCATAGCTGCGTCCCAGGCGGTTTACCTGGATGATATCGGTGGCAATTTGAAGCCCGCACGGATAATGGGAATGCACACCATCAAAGTCGAGAGCCCAGATGCAGCAATCGCCGAACTCGAGGCCGTATTGGAAATCGGGTTAAAACAAAAACACAGTTAGCCAGAGGCGCGACGGGGCTTGTGCGGCGCATGTGCGAACAACAGTTCGTACAATGGCCGCGGCAGTCTGCGCAACACCCAACCCACCAGGGCCATCTGCCAGGGAAAGACGTAAAACCGCTTGCGTGCATGAATTGCCGATGCGATTTTTCGGGCGGCATCGGAAGCATCCATCAAGAACGGCATGCGGTAAGGATTTTTCGACGTAAGGGGAGTAGCGACATATCCCGGGCAAATCGTTATGACCGATACGCCACTGCCACGCATTTCGACGCGAAGGCTTTCCAGGTAAGAAATCGCGGCCGACTTCGATGCCGAATATGCCGCTGCTCCTGGCAAACCGCGAAAGCCCGCCACACTTGCAATTCCGACCAGACTACCGCTTCCCCGGTTGCGCATTGCTTCGATGAACGGTTGAAAAGTCAACATCAATCCAGTCAAGTTCACTCGCACTATTTCTTCGAACACCGCGTTATCTTCAATCCGGGCGGTGAGTGTGCCCGCGCTGATGCCCGCATTCCCGATAACAATATCAGGGACTCCCGCGCGGCGGACAAAATCTCCAGCGGCATCGCCCATGGCGTGCGCATCAGTTACATCGGCCGTATAAATGAAGGGGCGAACCGGCAGGGATAACTCAAGTTCCCTAAGCCGGTCATTACGCCGCGCGATGAGCCCAAGCGTTGCCCCGCGCCGTGCATATTCGATTGCCAGCGCCTTACCTATGCCACTGGAGGCACCCGTGATCACGACTTTGGGCGCGACTCCGGTCATTTTGGAAGTTGCGTTAAACGAACCTTCTCGATAAGAAAATCCAGTGTAGGAAAAAGCGCATTGGACTTTCTTAGCATCCCTGGACTCGTCAAGTATCTGCCGTCGACGACGAAAGAAGGCGTGGCGCGTACGCCATACGCCAGGGTCGCGTCTCTTGCCTGTTGCACTTTTGCGATTACGACGTCGGAATCCAGGACTTCCTCTACCTTGGTTCGATCAATCCCTTTTTTTTGCACCCATTCGAAAAGTTCTGAAGATACTCCAAGGTTAATGCGCTCATCGTGGACGGCCTGATAGATCTGCGAGTGCATTCTGTCGATTTCGCCAAGTTGTTCCAAAGCGAAATAGACCCTGGTTAGCGGCACCCATGCCGTGCGCCGCAACGCCGGAACACGGCGAAACAAAACGTCTGGAGATAACGTCTTCAGCCAGGACTGCAGATGGGGTTCGAGGCGATTGCAAGACTCGCAACCATAATAGAAGAATTCAATTACTTCGATTTTGCTCCTGGACTCTACCGGTTGGGCAGGGATTGGTACGTAATCCACGCCTTCCAACGGTTCCGCAATTGCGAAACCCCCAACCCAACCCGAAACAATAATCGTTGTTAACAGCCTTAGCGGGCGCGATAGGACATCGCTAAACCGCTTCATGGTCAACAGAAACGGTCAACGCGCTCCGCCGGAGGCCATATCGATGAGTTCATTCACGACTTGCGTGAGTCGATTATGGTCGACGTTGCCGTCGGCGCGCACTGTCATGGAGGGACCAGTCATGTACCGACCCCCGATAACGAGATAAGGGGTGCCCGGAATATGATAATTCCGAGTCATCTGCGTAGCGCGTTGCACTTTATTGTTAACGCTAAAGGAATCAAACACCGCTTCAAATTTTTTGGTATCCACCCCCTGCTCGCCAACCCACTTCAACAGGATTGCCCGATCAACCAGATTCAATTGTTGCTGGTGGATTGCGTAATAAACCTTTTCGTGCAATTTATCCAACAAAGCCATTTCCTCAAGCGTGTAGTACATTTTCGCTAGGGGAATCATGCGTTCATTGAAAACTGCCGGAACGTAGCGGAAGTCCGCGTTTTTTGGCTTCGCCTTCAGCCATGATTTCAAATACGGCTCGAATTCAAAGCAATGCGGGCAAGCGTAGTTGAAGAACTCCAGTACCTCCACGCCTTTGACAGTGGCCGGTTGCGCCTGCGGAGGATCTATCAGCTTGTATTCCTTGTCCGCAACGGGCTTGGCAGTGACTCCGGCAGTCAGCAAGCATCCCAAGACGGTTAGCGACGTGATAAGTAAAGGGCGAAAAAATTTCATTTGTCTTTCCTGTGACATTATTGGTTCATCAGCGCTACTGTCGCACCTTGATGAGATTCGCTTCCAGATTATTTTGCTTCAGCGAAGCGCGTGACTTGCCGATGTCATCCTGATTTAAGAAAGGACCAACCCGCACACGGTGCCACACCTGTCCATCCGGCAATGTAGCGGTTTGGATTTGCGCTTCAATGCCGGAGAGAGCCAAACGGGCCTTGAGGTTATCCGCATCGGAAGGGTTCTGAAACGCCGCAACTTGCAAAAAATAGACTTCTTTGGCGGCGGCAGGTGGCGTTCTTTTGAATTCCTTATCCGTAACCGCTTCTTCGGTACCTGGGAGAATCTTGTAGAAATCAAAACGTGGCTTTGTCTCGCCCGCTTTGGCATGTTTTTCAGTCGCGACTGCGGCTGGTTTGGGTGTCTCGGGAGCGGATGCTTGTTTTGGCGCATCGACCGCGGGCTTCTCGGCCGCCTTGTCGGCAGCTCTTTGCTTTTGCAGAAAGGGATTTGAACCCTTATTGATATAAAGCGCTATCCCAAGCGCAATACAAAGACCCACCAGCAAACCGATCAGAATGCCAATCCACATCGGACTGCCACGTCCACCGGTTGCGGCAGTTCCGCTGTTTTTGTAATCGCGGCTCATAAGTGGAAGTTTACCTTACATCTTGTCGGGCGCGCCGACACCCAGGATTTCAAGCCCGTTGCGCAATACCTGGCGAACCGCTGCAGCAAGCGCGAGTCGCGCCTCCCTGACGACGCCGTCTTCCACCAGAAGACGCGTAGAGTTGTAGTAGCTGTGAAAGCCGGCCGCAAGATCCTTGAGATAGAACGCCACCAAGTGCGGCGCAAGTTCATGGGCCGCGCTTTGTATCTGGTCCGGGTAATCGAGCAATTTCAGCAAAATCTGGAGCTCCTGCTCTTCAACGAGCGGGGTTAAGTCCACGTTGACGAGATGTGCTGGATCGCCGCCCCATTGCTCCATGACTGAGCAAACCCGAGCATGCGCGTACTGAATGTAGTACACGGGATTGTCATTGCTTTGTGACTTTGCCAGATCCAGATCGAAATCCAGATGCTGATCGCTTTTGCGCAGTACATAGAAGAAGCGCGCCGCATCGTTGCCGACCTCGTTACGTAATTCGCGCAGGGTGACGAATTCACCGGCGCGAGTTGACATTGATGCCTTCTTGCCATCTCGGTACAGCACAGCGAACTGCACCAGCGCGATGGTGAGCCGGTCAGGGTCCAAAGCCAGTGCCTTCAATGCGCCTTTAACCCGCGAAATGTAGCCATGGTGATCCGCGCCCCAGACATTGATCATGCGATCAAACCCACGCTCATATTTATTGATGTGATACGCAATGTCTGAAGCGAAATAGGTGTATTGACCGTTCTCCCGCTGGACGACGCGGTCTTTCTCGTCGCCAAACTCCGTCGATTGGAACCACTTCGCTCCATCTTTAACATACAGATGTCCGCTTTGTTCCAGCCTCTGCGTTGCACGCTCCACGAGTCCAGAGTCGAACAATGATTTTTCGGAGAACCAGGCGTCGAAGGTCACTCCAAATTCGAGCAAGTCACTTCGGCAATCAGAAAGTTGCTCTGTCAGCACGAATTCATGCAGGCTTGGATAATCACTGCCAAGCAGCTTTTTGGCGTTAGCGATCAACCCATCGAGATGTGCTTCCGGATCGGCATCCGCAGCCGGCACGTCCTGCAGCACCGCATCGGACGCGCGTACATAGCGCATCTTATGCGCGGCGTGCAGCAGCCGCCCCATTTCCCGCACGTAATCGCCCTGGTAAGCATTCGGCGGAAATGGCAACCGCACACCGGCCGTTTCAAGATAGCGTAGCCACACTGACAACGCCAAGATGTCCATCTGCCGGCCGGCGTCATTGACATAATACTCACGTGCGACCGAAAATCCGGCGGCTTCCAGCAGATTCGAAAGACTTGCTCCGTAGGCGGCACCTCGTCCGTGGCCGACATGTAAAGGTCCGGTTGGATTGGCTGAAACAAACTCTACTTGCACCTTTGTTGCCCGTTTTGATTTAACGCGTCCAAACGTGCTCATGTTTTCGAGCACCTCTTGCACGATTCTTTGCTTCGCGGCGGGCTTCAGATACAAATTAACAAACCCGGCACCCGCTATTTCCGCTTTCTGGAGCAACGGTGATGGAGGCATTGCCGCAATCAGCGCTTGTGCGATATCGCGCGGATTGCGCTTCATGGGCTTCGCGAGCTGCATCGCCAAATTGGACGCGTAGTCGCCGTGCTGGGAAGATTTGGGACGTTCGAGCACAATTGCAACGAGCGCACCCGGTGCGACGGTCTCGAGCGCAGCATGCATTAACTCGCTTATATGGGAGCGCAAATCTGACGACATTTGGACACGGGTGCGAAGAATCCGGAATTATACCGGCTCGATCTCAGGCGAACGTCAGAGTTCAATAGGATCGACGTCAATGGACCAGCGCACACGGCTGGCCTTGCCACTCGTCAGATGTGAGCGCCACTCGGGCAGGAAGCGTTGCAATTCCGCACGCACCATTGATTGTGCGAGCAGTTGACCACGATATTGTCCGGCTATTTTGGCGATCGTGGCCGGAACCGGATCATAAAGCGTGACAGCAGAATTGCTGATTGAATGCTTCGCTGCGTGACCGAGGAAATTCATCAATATCGATTCGCTGTGAGATTCGGCACGCAGGAGCGCCTGATATGCGAACGGCGGAAAGCCCGCGAGCTTGCGCTCCTTGAGCAGCTCTTCAACGTAGCTCCGATAGTCCTGGCGTATCAGCGCTTGATACAACGGATGGTCGGGAAATTGCGTTTGGACTAACACCTCACCGGGCAGATCGGCTCGCCCGGCACGTCCAGACACCTGCATGAGTTGCTGGAATACTTTTTCGTTTGCCCGATAGTCCGCGGCGAACAACGCACTGTCTGGATTAACAATCACGACCAACGTGAGTCTGGGAAAGTCATGCCCTTTTGCGAGCATCTGCGTACCGACCAGGATATCTACAAGTTCCGTGCGTATATCGGCCTGCATCTCTTGCCATGCATGTTTTCGTCGAGTGCTGTCGCGATCGATGCGCAGGATCCGCGCATTGGGATAGAGTTCTCCCAGCCATCGCTCCAGGCGCTGCGTTCCTTGCCCCAAACCCTTCAGATCCTGATTTCCACATGAAGGGCAGGCACTGGGTAAAGGCTCCTGGTATCCGCAATAGTGGCAGTGCAAACCTGGGTGTTGCACGTGCCAGACCAGGCGCGCGCTGCAGCGCCCGCATTCGGCATTCCACCCGCAGGCTCCGCACACCAAGGTGGGCGCGAATCCCCGGCGATTGAGAAAGACAAGGCTTTGCTCGCCGCGGACAAGGCAAGCGTTCATCTTCTTTATGACTTGCTCACTAAAACTGTGCGATCCGGGCATGCCGCGAATATCAACAACGCGGACATCAGATGCTGCAGCGACTGGGCGGCGGCTGAGGCGCAAGTAGCCGAAGCGGCCACTACGAGCGTTTTGATAGGTCTCGAGAGACGGCGTTGCCGAGCCGAGCACAACCGGCACCTGGCGTTGTCGGGCGCAATAGATCGCCAGATCCCGCGCCGAATAACGCAATCCCTCCTGTTGTTTGAAGGAGCTATCCTGCTCCTCGTCGACGATGATCAAGCCGAGCCGCGGTAGCGGGGTGAAGATGGCCAAGCGTGTCCCGACTACTAGCTTTACTTCGCCGGCGCGTGCCGCGAGCCAGTTCGCACACCGCTGTTGCTGGGAAAGATTGCTATGTAATGCAACCAGCCGCAATCCTGGAAAACGGTGCCGAAATCGTTCCTCCAGTTGCGGCGTGAGGTTTATCTCTGGCACCAATAACAGCGTTTGCAAGCCGCGCTTGGCAACTTGTTCAATAAGTCTGAAGTAAACTTCAGTCTTCCCGCTCCCCGTCACGCCCTCCAGCAGCCAAGGGGAAAAAATTCCGAGAGTAGCCGAAATCGTCGCAACGGCGACGCGCTGTTCCTCGGTTAGCGTGGGCTGATCAGTGACCGCAACGTCAGAAGTTCCGGTTGTGACATCGGGACGTTTTTCAATCCACCCGCTTTTTACCCACGACTCGGCTAGCCTTACACCGCCGAGCGACAAGTCCAACAAATCAGGCGCACGAAGAGCTCCCTTTGCATGGAATGATTCGCACAATCGACGCTTCAGGGTTGCGCGCGCGGGAAATTGTTCAGGAGTCAGGGCGAGTCCGGCTTCAGTAAGCACATACAGCCATTGCTGCCTTGGTGTAGCGTACCGAACACGCTTCATGGCAGCCGGCAATGTCGCGAAAGCCGCCAGACCTATTGGACACTGATAGTACTCGCTCGAAAACTGGATTAACGCGAGAGTAGTGTCCGGTATCGGCTCCACCGGCAAGATGTTTTCGATGTAGCGAAGGCGAGATTCCTCAATTTGCGATCGCTCCACGACGTCGAACACCAAGCCCACCGTGCGGCGCCTCCGGAAGGGGACAATGACAAGCTGACCTTTTTGAATCGCTTGTCCGGTAAAGCGATAATCGAACAAAGAATATAGTGGGCAGTCCAGCGCAACTTTTGCGATAGCCATGTCAGATAGCCGAAATATGCGGCAACATTATTGGCTTGCCCCAAAGAGTAGTCGGGTGCGCTAAATGACTTTCCGAAAAGACCTTTTTGGAAGGGCCCTTGTGACTGTGGATAATTCTGTTGATTAAACCTAACACTCGCCCTCTGGGAAATCCGTCTGAAACCCAGACAGGATGCGGGATTTCGCGTGTCAATCTAAATTACGCGTCCAGATTCAGCTAGTTACAGAATTCTCTGTAAAGAACCGCTTGCTCGCCGGGTTTTTGTTCTGAACGCGCCCAAAATTGTGCATAAGCGCATACGCAGGACGCTAAATTGGGGCTCCAGGTCAGTGAAATCGAGCGCTCTCCGAGTGTACCGCGTCCACCAGCACTGCAACGTTATCAGGAGGCGTAAGCCGCGAAATCCCATGGCCCAAATTGAATATATGTCCACTACCGTGCCCATACGCCGTCAGGATCTTGGCTGTCTCCCGGCGAATGACAGCTGGGCTTGCTAGCAACACTGCCGGGTCAAGATTCCCTTGCAGCGCCATTCGATCACCGACCCGGGCGCGCGCCTTGCCAATATCAACCGTCCAGTCCAAGCTCAACGCGTCCGCGCCGCAATGCGCCAGGCTGTCTAGCCAGTGCCCGCCTCCTTTGGTAAACACAATGCGAGGTATCTTTTGACCATCCCGCTCCCGTCTTAACTCTCCGCACACTCGCTGCATGTAGCGCAAGGAAAATTCGTGAAATGCCTCTCCTGTGAGCATGCCTCCCCAAGTGTCGAAAATCATTACTGCCTGCACACCAGCTTCAATCTGCGCGTTTAGGTAGTCCGCAACGGCGCGCGCATTAACGTCGAGCATGTGATGCAAAAGTTCGGGACGCTCATAGAGCATCTTCTTCAATTCCAAAAACTCGGTGCCCCCGCAGCCTTCCACCATATAGCAAGCCAGGGTAAACGGACTACCAGAGAAGCCTATCAGGGGAACGGATCCTGCCAATGCAGCACGTATCTGAGTAACTGCGTTCAGGACGTACCTGAGTTCAGAACCTGGATCTGGTGCCGCCAACTTGCGGATTTCGCGCTCCTCCCGCAAGGGGCGCTGAAAGCGCGGCCCTTCGCCTTCCGAAAAGTAGAGGCCCAGACCCATCGCATCCGGGATGGTTAAAATATCGGAAAAAAGAATGGCGGCGTCCAGCGGAAAACGTGCCAGAGGTTGGAGGGTAACTTCGGTAGCTAAGTCTGGACTCCTGCACAAATCCAGGAAACTGCCAGCGCGCGAACGCACTAGGTTGTATTCCGGAAGGTAGCGACCCGCCTGCCGCATGACCCATACCGGCGTGTATGGCGTAGGCTCTCGCAAAAGAGCGCGCAACAGAACGTCGTTCTTGGTTGAGGACACGTCTTGAAGTTGGCTTGATCGCTACACAGGCGCCTGTGCTGCTCAGGGCGCTTCGTTGTTAAGCGCTTGTTATATCAACGCGGCAGATCGGAGCGGCCCATCAGAAAGCTGTCCACGGAGTGAGCGCACTGCCGGCCTTCACGAATGGCCCACACCACGAGCGATTGACCGCGGCGCATGTCACCTGCAGCAAATACTTTGGGAACGGACGTGTAGTACGCTTTTGGCCCGTCGGTCGAGGCTTTTACGTTGCTGCGGGCATCTGTTTCAACAGCAAACTGTTCAATCAATCCATCCTGGACCGGGCCCAAGAATCCCATTGCAAGGAGCACCAAATCCGCTTTTATCTCGGTTTCCGAGTGGGATAGTTCAGCCATTTTGCCGTCCTTCCACTGCACCCTCACGATTTTGATTTTCCTGACTTTGCCGTTTTCGCCGACGAACTCCTTGGTAGCGACAGCCCAATCGCGTTCACATCCTTCTTCGTGCGACGAGGAGGTCCTTAGCTTGAGTGGCCAGTAAGGCCACACCAGCGGCTTGTCTTCTTCTGCCGGCGGTTGAGGCAGCAATTCAAACTGGGTAACAGACAAGGCACCTTGTCTGTTCGATGTACCGACGCAATCCGAACCGGTATCGCCGCCGCCAATCACGACTACATGCTTGCCGGTAGCTACGATCTGATCGGGAATCTGGTCCCCGGCTACCACTTTATTCTGCAGGGGCAAGAACTGCATGGCGAAATGAATGCCGTCGAGATCGCGACCCGGAACCGGCAGGTCTCGGGGTTGCTCTGCACCGCCGGTGAGTGCCACTGCGTCGAACCCGGCCAGAATGTCCTTCGCGCGCACATTCTTCCCCACATTTTGGTTTGTCTGGAATTCAACCCCTTCGGCTCGCATCTGCTCCATGCGGCGATCGATAGAATTTTTTTCCATTTTGAAGTCGGGAATACCGTAGCGCAGCAGGCCGCCAATCCGGTCATTCTTCTCGAATAGAACAACAGCATGTCCGGCACGTGCAAGCTGCTGCGCGCATGCCAGGCCGGCAGGGCCGGACCCGATCACCGCGACTCTCTTCCCCGTCTTGCGCTTGGGCGGTTGCGGCGACACCCATCCTTGTTCCCACGCCTTGTCGATGATTGCGTGCTCGATGGATTTGATTCCGACCGGATCGTTATTGATGTTGAGCGTGCAGGCGGCCTCGCAAGGAGCGGGGCAAACCCGTCCGGTGAATTCCGGAAAATTATTGGTGGAGTGCAAAACATCGAGTGCCCGTTTCCAGTCTTGTCTATACACAAGATCATTCCAGTCCGGGATGATATTGTTTACCGGGCAGCCGGTCATGCAGAAAGGAATGCCGCAATCCATGCAGCGCGCGCCCTGTATGCCGGCTTCCTGGTCGGCAAGGCGAAGCACGAATTCACGATAGTGCTTTACGCGCTCGCGCTTGTCCTCAGCCGCCTCTACAAGGCGCTGGTACTCCATGAAACCGGTGACCTTTCCCATTACCGCCTTCCAATTATGTTCAGGGCCGCGAGAATCGCGGCCCTGCCGCCATCAGTAATTTTTTGGAGCTATGCAGCCAGACGACGTTTTGCGGCCATCTCACCGAGCGCACGCCGGTATTCTGCCGGAAATACTTTGACGAATTTGGAACGATAAACTGTCCAATTGCCCAATATTTCTTTCGCTCGAACACTGTTGCAGTAACGCGCATGCCTTTCGATGAACGCTTTGAGAATTGTCTCGTCGGCTTGCCCCAAGTGCCAAATATCCCGTGGGATTTTTGCTTCCTGCTCCACTTCGGAAAGGACGGGCTCGATATGGACCATCGATAGATTGCAACGAGTGCCGAAACTGTTTTCCTCGTCCAGCACGTATGCGATTCCACCTGACATTCCGGCTGCAAAGTTGCGTCCCGTCATTCCGAGCACAACCACTGTGCCGCCAGTCATGTACTCGCAACCGTGGTCTCCAACACCTTCGACCACGGCCTGTGCTCCCGAATTCCGAACGCAAAAGCGCTCCCCCGCCACACCGCGGAAATATGCTTCGCCGGCGACTGCTCCATACATTACGGTATTGCCTACGATGATGTTTTCCCTCGGATTGCCCTGGAACTTTGGGGAGGGCTGTACGCAGATGCGGCCACCGGACAAGCCCTTGCCGACGTAGTCGTTCGCCTCACCGATTAAATCCAGCGTTATGCCCTGCGCGATAAAAGCTCCGAAGCTCTGCCCTGCGCTGCCTGCGAATCTCACATGGATGGTATCGGCGGGTAAGCCGGAATTGCCATACTTCCGAGCCACCTCAGACGAAAGCATCGTACCGACAGTACGGTTCACATTACGAATTGGCATATCAATCGTCACTCTTTCGCCACGCTGAATGGCTGGCTGGGCCAATTCGATGAGCCGGTGGTCAAGGGCCTTCTCGAGCCCATGATCCTGCTTTTCAATATTGTAGATCGCCACTTCAGGCGACATGTGCGGCATCCTGAAGATACGGGAGAAATCCAAACCTTTAGCCTTCCAGTGATCAATACCCTTTTTCATGTCCAGCAAGTCGGTGCGGCCGATCATGTCGCTCAATCTGCGTATGCCGAGCGCTGCCATGATGGAACGCAGTTCCTCTGCGACGAAGAAAAAGAAGTTCACCACGTGCTCGGGTTGTCCTTTGAACTTCTTGCGTAGCTCGGGATCCTGTGTTGCTACGCCGACCGGACAAGTGTTGAGATGGCACTTGCGCATCATGATGCAGCCACTCACCACCAGCGGGGCAGTAGCGAAGCCAAACTCGTCCGCCCCCAGAATCGCGCCGATGGCGACATCACGTCCGGTCTTCATCTGGCCGTCCACCTGCACCGCTATACGACCGCGGAGCTTGTTTAACACGAGTGTCTGCTGGGTTTCGGCCAGACCCAGTTCCCATGGCGTACCGGCGTGCTTGATGGAGGACCAGGGCGAAGCGCCGGTACCGCCATCATGCCCCGCTATAGTGACGTGATCGGCTTTCGCCTTTGATACACCGGCCGCAACAGTGCCGACACCATCCTCTGATACCAGCTTGACACTGATCGATGCACGCGGATTGGCGTTCTTCAGATCATGGATCAACTGCGCCAGATCCTCGATCGAATAGATGTCGTGATGGGGCGGCGGCGAAATCAGCCCCACGCCAGGCACCGAAAAGCGCAATTCCGCTATGTATTCGGAGACCTTGTGTCCAGGCAGCTGGCCACCTTCGCCGGGCTTGGCGCCTTGTGCCATTTTTATCTGAAGTTGATCGGCACTATTCAGATATTCGGCAGTCACTCCGAAACGACCGGAAGCGACCTGCTTGATTTTGGAACGTAGCGAATCGCCTTCCTGCAATGTGATATCACGTTGGACGCGATCGCGCCCCAGACGACTGCTTAACGTTTCGCCCGCTTTTGCGATGCCATACCGGCGCGGGTCTTCACCACCTTCCCCGGTATTCGATTTGCCCCCGATGCGGTTCATCGCAACCGCGAGCGTTGTATGAGCTTCCGTAGAAATCGATCCTAACGACATGGCGCCGGTGGAAAAGCGCCGCACGATTTCCTTGGCTGGTTCCACTTGATCAATTGGAATGGACTTGGTCGGATCAACGCGAAACTCGAACAATCCACGCAGCGTCATGTGCCGCTTGGATTGGTCGTTAATAATTCTTGCGTAGTCCTTGAACGTCTCAATACTGTTTGTCCGCGTGGAGTGCTGCAGCTTTGCAATGGCATCCGGGGTCCACATATGTTCTTCGCCGCGGACCCGGAACGCATACTCGCCTCCGGCATCCAGTGCATCGACCAAAATCGGATCGTCGCCAAAGGCTGCCAGATGCAGACGTATCGCCTCTTCAGCCACTTCAAATATGCCGATGCCTTCTACATTCGAGGTCGTTCCAGTGAAATATTTGTCCACCATTCCCTTCGCAAGTCCGACGGCCTCAAAAATTTGTGCGCCGGTATACGACATATAGGTCGAAATACCCATTTTCGACATGACTTTCATCAAGCCCTTGCCGATAGCTTTGACATAATTTTTGATGCCTTTTTCGCCGCGATATTCGTTCGGGACTGGTGCTTCGGCATGCAGAATAGTCTCCATCGCAACGCAGGGATGAACGGCTTCCGCGCCATAGGCAGCAAGCAAGGCAAAATGGTGTACCTCGCGCGCCGATCCTGTCTCGACCACCAATCCGGCACTGGTACGCAACCCCTTCCCTACCAGGTGCTGGTGAATGCCGGACAAGGCGAGCAGCGCGGGAATAGCCACATGACCCGCATCTATTCTGCGATCCGAGACGATAAGAATGCTGTAACCAGAACGTACGGCGTCTTCTGCTTGCGCGCAAAGGCTGGCAAGCCTGGCTTCAATTGCCTGTTTCCCCCAAGCCACCGGATAGGTAATGTCAATCTCGTGCGACTTGAACTTGCCTCCAGTGTAGTAATCGATATGGCGGATCGCATCCATCTGGTTGAAGTCAAGCACCGGTTGGCCCACTTCAAGGCGCATTGGTGGGTTGGTCTCATCAATGCCAAGAAGGTTGGGCTTGGGTCCGATGAAAGACACCAGCGACATCACCAGGTCTTCCCGAATCGGATCGATGGGCGGGTTGGTGACCTGCGCGAACAGTTGCTTGAAGTAGTTGTAAAGTGACTTCTCCTTATTCGATAGCACAGCCAGCGGCGAGTCATTCCCCATGGAACCGATCGCTTCTTCACCCTGCTCGGCCATCGGAGCCAAAATGAACTTCTGGTCTTCCTGGGTGTAGCCAAAGGCCTGCTGCCGATCCAGCAAAGCGACCTTGCTTGGTTCGGCGATCTTGGTGGAAACCGGAAGATCATCGAGCTTTATACGGATACGCTCGATCCACGCCCGATAGGGCTTGGTATTGGCTAAAGTATCCTTGAGTTCCTTGTCATCAATGATTCGGCCGGCCTCAAGATCGATCAGGAACATCTTTCCGGGCTGCAGTCGCCATTTCTTTACGATCTTTTCTTCCGGGATTGGAAGCACTCCGGTTTCCGAAGCCATAACAACAACATCGTCGCTGGTCACGAGGTAACGAGCGGGACGCAAACCATTTCGGTCCAGCGTCGCGCCGATCTGCCGGCCATCGGAAAACGCCACTGCAGCGGGGCCATCCCACGGCTCCATCATTGCGGCGTGGTATTCGTAGAAGGCACGTCGATGGGGATCCATCAGCGAATGCTTCTCCCAGGCTTCGGGTATCAGCATCATCATGGCGTGGGCCAACGAGTACCCGCTCATGATCAGAAGTTCCAACGCATTATCGAATGATGCGGAATCGGACTGGCCGTCGTAGATCAATGGCCAAACCTTATCCAGGTCTTTTCCCAGAACGGGACTGAATATCGCGCCTTGGCGAGCACGAAGCCAATTGACATTTCCGCGTAGCGTATTGATCTCTCCGTTGTGAGCGATCATTCGAAACGGATGCGCGAGATCCCAGGTGGGGAATGTATTGGTCGAAAAACGCTGATGCACCAGGGCTAAGGCTGAAATCACTTTAGGATCGCAAAGATCCTTGTAATAAGTGCCGACTTGCCCGGCCAGCAACATGCCCTTGTAAACGAGCGTACGTGCGGACATGGAAGGCACATAAAACTCTTTGCTGTGCTCCAGCTTGAGCGCCTGAATGGCATGCCCGGACACCTTGCGGATGATATAGAGCTTGCGCTCAAGCGCGTCGGTCACTGTGACTCCAGCCCCTCGTCCGATAAACACCTGCCGGATCACCGGTTCAATTTTCTTGACCGAATCGCCCAAGCCGGCATTATCCCGTGGCACGTCTCGCCAGCCGAGCAACACTTGGCCTTCGTCTTTTATGGCCCGTTCTATCTCGTATTCGCAAGCCAGCCGCGAAGCAGGTTCCTGCGGCAAAAAAACCATACCGACGCCGTATTCTCCGGACGGTGGCAGTTTGATGCCTCGGATAGCCATTTCGTCCCGGAAGAACTGGTCCGGAATCTGAATCAAGATGCCCGCGCCATCTCCGGCCAGTGGATCCGCACCGACTGCACCGCGGTGGGTGAGATTCCTGAGGATTTGCAGACCTTGCTCGATAATCGCGTGGCTACGGACACCCTTGATGTTCGCGATAAAACCAACGCCGCAAGCGTCGTGTTCATTCGCTGGATCATAGAGACCCTGCTGCATGGGTAAAGCCGAATGAGCCATCGTCTTGCCTCTTAATAAGCCGAGCAACCATCTGCCGGGTCGGCAGCAGATTCTTGGGAGCCATAAATGGTACCGCGATTGCTAGCGCACTTTCAATCGCCGCCGGGCGGGGTCGGTAGGTGGCAACCGAGGAGCAGTATCAGGAAAAAGGGGGTGGACCAATCACTCCCGCAGCAGGATGAAGTCCTTACGTCTCTTCTACGGCGAATAACCGGCGATGCT
>DATMZQ010000043.1:0-12293 GCA_035573615.1 Burkholderiales bacterium
AGCGACTCTCCAAGGTGACTGCCGGGATGATAGACCGTGATGAAATAGGCCAGTGCCTGGTAAGACATCACTGCAGCAGCGAACAGCATCACTTTAGCCCAGCGGGTCCGCGGCGAACGACTAACGGGTTCTATGCTGCTGGACATGCTCGTTCAGGTTGCGCAGCGAGCTGAAGGTCTTCAGGTTGTCATTGTCATCGGAACGCAATTGAAAGCCGTATTTCTTGGATACCGCCAGCGCGATTTCAAGGATATCGATGGAATCAAGGCCGAGTCCTTCACGATAAAGCGGCGCCGCGGGTTCGATTTCATGTGGCTGGATTTCCAGATTCAGGGACGCCACGATCAACTCCGCAAGCTCCCGCTCCTGGGCTACGATGGATTCAACTTGATTCATCAGATTCATTATTCAAACTTGGTTCATTGCCAGGCGTTTGATCCGGCTTGCCGGCCGGCGCTTCCGGTCCGCAGAATTATAACCGCTCCGCCCTTACGGACCACTTCAGTGCAACGCGCAAATGCGATTGACGCCGGTGTCTCGGGCGACGTAACCTCGGTTGCCGGAAATCCGCGAGTGGCACCGGGCAGCGTTACTGCCCGCAGAACGGGAAATCATTGAGTGCAACCGCTTTTCCTAAATCGTTACGCCATTGCCAGTAGCAGCGCAATTGGCCTTGAAGCGACCGTGCAGGCCTTGCAGAACATGCGTTCAGGGCTTGCGCCCTGCGCGTTCGAAACCGTCCATCTCGACACCTTTGCCGGGCAGATCGCCGACACCAGCCTGGCGCCTGTACGCACCGATCTGGCGCAATTCGAGTGCCGCAATAACCGGGTCGCGCAACTCTGCATCCGTCAGGATGGATTCGAGGAAGCGGTCATCGATGCCCGGCGACAATACGGGCCGGACCGGGTCGGCGTTTTTATGGGCACGAGCACTTCGGGGATTCTTGAAACCGAAATTGCGTATAGAAGCCGCGATGCGGATGGCATGTTGCCGCGCAACTTCCCTTATGCGACGACTCACAACACATTCTCAGTCGCCTGGTTCGTTCAGTCTTACTTCGCTCTCTCGGGGCCAGCGATGGCGGTATCCACTGCCTGTTCTTCGAGCGCAAAGGCGTTCGGCAATGCTGCGCGCATGATCGAGGCCGGGCTGTGCGACGCTGCAGTCGTAGGCGGCGTCGACAGTCTGTGCCTCACTACGCTGTATGGATTCAATGCGCTGGGCCTGCTGTCTCCGCTCGCATGCAAGCCGTTCGATCGCGAACGCAATGGCATTTCCATCGGCGAGGCAGCCGGTATGGTGTTGCTGGAGAAAACATCCTCTGGCTTGAAGCGGGATGGGATCGCTCTGCTGGGCGTCGGAGAAAGCAGCGACGCGCACCACATGTCGACGCCACATCCGGAAGGTCTCGGGGCGCGCATGGCCATGGAACGCGCACTGAACAGCGCCGGAATTGGACGCGATGCGGTGGACTACATTAATTTGCATGGCACCGGCACACGCAGCAACGATGCCATCGAAGGCAAGGCGGTGCATGCCGTGTTCGGAGCTGATATTCCCTGCAGTTCTACCAAAGGCTGGACCGGCCATACGTTGGGCGCTTGCGGCGCCATCGAAGCCATCATTTGTGCACTGGCCGTTCAACGCGGTTTCATGCCAGGCAGCGCCAACACGAGCATGCCGGACCAAGACATCCCTGTTCATTACCTGCTGGCCACTCGAAGCGCGGCGGTCGACATTGCAATGAGCAATGCATTTGGATTCGGTGGCACTAACTGCAGCCTTGTACTCGGGCGCGCGCGCACATGAAACTGTTTGTGGAAAGCGCCGCCGTTCTGGCGCCAGGGCTCGCAGGCTGGGTTGCCAGCCGTCCGGTACTTGCTGGTGAACAAAAATATGAACCGGCACCGTTCGTGCTCCCGGTTGCGGAACTCTTGCCCGCTGTCGAGCGTCGTCGCACCGGCTCTACAGTCAAGCTGGCGCTCGCAGCCGGACACGAAGCACTCATCGCTGCCGGGCGGTCCGCGGATTCCGTCGCGACGGTGTTCGTTTCCTCAGGAAACGATGGTGACGTGATTAACGATATCTGCATCACCCTGGCCGGATCCGATCGGCAGGTTTCTCCAACGCGCTTCCACAATTCGGTGCACAACGCGCCGTCCGGGTATTGGGGCATTGCGGCACATTCACATCATCCCTCAACGAGCCTGTGCGCATTTGACTGGAGCTTTGCCATTGGACTCCTGGAAGCAGCCACGCAGCTGCAGGTGGAGCGGCCGGAAGTGCTGCTGATTGCCTATGACGTACCTTATCCCATGCCGTTCGCCGGCATACGCCGTGTCGATCAGCCCTTCGGCACTGCGCTTTTGATGACACGGGATAGCACCCAACGCAGCATCGCCGGACTCGACATCGAATTGGATCGAGCAGCGAAGGACTTGTCCCGCATGGCGGATGCCAGGCTTGAAACTTTGCGCGTGGGCAATCCGTGCGCAAGTGCGCTTCCACTGCTCGCAGCCATCGCGCGTGGGCAACCGGAGACGATCACTTTGCAGCGCAATGCGGGACAAACGATGTCGGTTTCGATACGCCGACCGAACGGTCGTTGAGCCCTGAATCCGGACTCGGTTACTGTGGCGCTTCAGCGCGCGCGGTGCGCAGCGCCTCGATGCGTTCTTCCAGTGGCGGATGCGACATGAACAAGCGTGCAAGGCCCTGTCCGCCGCCGGCGATGCCGAATGCACGGATCTGCGCCGGCAACTGCGGCGGTTCCTGCGCCAGTTTGAGTCGCTGTAATGCCGCGATCATCTTCTCGCGTCCCGCGAGCATCGCACCACCTGCGTCGGCACGGAATTCGCGCAGCCGGCTAAACCACATCACGATAATGCTGGCCAGGATGCCGAGCACCAGTTCGGCGATGATCGAAGTGATCCAGAATGCCGGCCCGTTGCCACGTTCGGTCTTGAAGACCACCTTGTCGACGAGGTTGCCAATGATGCGCGACAGGAAAATGACAAACGTGTTCACGACGCCTTGAATCAGCGCCAGCGTGACCATGTCGCCGTTGGCGACGTGGCTGATTTCGTGGCCCAGCACGGCGTCGGCTTCGTCGCGCGTCATGTTGGTGAGCAATCCGCTGCTTACAGCGACCAGCGCGCTGTTGCGGTTCATGCCGGTGGCGAACGCGTTGATGTCGGGGGCATCGTATATCGCAACCTCAGGCATCCCTATTCCGGCCTTCTGCGCGTGCCGGCGGACCGTCTCGACCAGCCATTGTTCTGCTGCCGTTTGCGGCTGTTCGATTACTTGCGCGCCGGTCATCATTTTGGCAGACCACTTCGACATGGCGAGCGAAATCAGTGCTCCTCCAAAACCGATGACTCCGGCAAACACCAACAGCCCGCCCAGATTGCCGCCCGACTGTGCGAGCATGCGATCGATGCCCAGCAGGCGCATGGTGATGTTGAGAACGAACAGCACCGCCAGGTTGGTAATCAGAAACAGCACAATGCGTTTGACCACGTATTGCCCTTTCGCAGGTGGATTAAATGCAGTTCATGTGTTATGTACAGTTCTTTAACCGCTGGTTGCCAAGGCTTCCAGTTCTGCGGAAAGCAACAACCAACGCTCTTCAGCAGCCTGCAATTTCTTTGCAACCTGCGCCTGCTCCAGCAGGCAGCGCTTCAGATCCTCTTTGCGCGCATCGCCGTACATATCGGGGGCGGCGATCAACTTTTCAAGACGCTGACTTTCCGCGCTCAGCGTCTGGATTTCCTGTTCCGCCGAATGAATGCGCGCTTCAATGGGTTTTCGCTGCGCAAAGCGGCGGCTACGCTCCTGCGCCTCCAGGCGCTTTTGCTCCTTGCGACTGACCAGAGGTTCGCCAACATCCTGCGCCAGAACCTGCTCTTTGGCTCTCAAGCGCCTGGCATAGTCTTCCAGATCGCCGTCGAACTCCAGAACTTTACCGTTATCCACCAGCCATAACTCATCGGCCGTCGAACGCAACAGGCTGCGGTCGTGCGAGACGAGTACCAGCGCGCCTTCGTAGTCCTGCAGTCCCAGGGTCAGGGCGTGCCGCATCTCCAGGTCAAGATGATTGGTCGGCTCGTCCAACAGCAGAAGATTTGGCCGTTGCCATACGATCAACGCTAGGGCGAGACGTGACTTCTCTCCGCCCGACATCGGCCCTACCGGCTCGGTTGCCTGGTCACCGTGGAAATTAAAGCCGCCAATGAAATCACGCAGTTCCTGTTCACGTGTTTTTGGCGAGAGGCGCGTCAGATGCCACAACGCGCTCTCATCGGGACGCAGCTGCTCGAGCTGATGCTGTGCGAAATAGCCAATCTGCAAGCCCTTGCCTTCGATGCGCTGGCCCCCTAACGGCGGCAGCACGCCCGCGAGCAACTTCATCATTGTGGACTTGCCGGCGCCGTTGCGTCCGAGCAGGCCAAGGCGCGCGCCGGGACGCAGCGTCATCTGGATGTCGCGCAAAACTGCCACGTCGCCATATCCGGCCGAAACGCCATCCAGGCGTAACATCGGATCAGATTGCACGGCCGGCTTGCGGAAGGCGAATTCGAATGGCGTATCCACGTGCGCCGCGGCGATTTTTTCCATGCGTGCTAGCGCTTTGATGCGGCTCTGCGCCTGCCGAGCTTTGGTCGCCTTGGCCTTGAAGCGATCGACGAAGGACTGAAGGTGCGCGATCTCACGCTGCTGCTTCAGGTAAGTCGCCTGCTGCTGCGACAGTTGCGCGGCACGCTGCGTCTCGAACGCAGAATAGTTGCCCGCGTACAGGCGAATGCGTTGAGTTTCGATGTGGCAAATGGCGTTGGCCACGCTATCGAGAAATTCACGATCATGTGAAACCATCAACAAGGTTCCGGCATAGCCCGAGAGCCACTGCTCCAGCCACACGATGGCGTCGAGGTCCAGGTGATTGGTCGGTTCATCCAGCAGCAACAGGTCGGAACGGCACATGAGGGCGCGCGCCAGATTCAGGCGCACCCGCCAACCACCCGAAAATTGTTCGACCGACCTCGCGATCTCGGCGTCATCGAACCCCAGGCCATGCATGAGTTGTGCTGCCCTGGCTCGCGCCGCATAGCCTCCGACCCGGTGCAAATCCTCGTGCAGTTCGGCAATGCGCGTGCCGTTATGCGAATTTTCTGCAACCGCAAGCTCGCGTTCGAGATGACGCAGCTCCGCATCTCCGTCGAGAACATACTCGATGGCAAGCTGGCTGGTAGACGGTGTTTCCTGCGCTACGTGAGCGACAACAAGGCCGGACTGGATCTCCAGATCACCGGCGTCCTGATGCAGCTCACCGAGCAACAGCGCGAACAGGCTTGATTTGCCGCTTCCATTGGCGCCGGTCACGCCGATCTTCTGCCCGCGGTTGAACGTCAGGCTCGCGTCATCGAACAAAACTTTCACGCCGCGGCGCAATTGCAGGGCGCGCAGCACTATCATGATTTGCAGTTCATATTGTCAGGAGCAACACGAAGGATGGGGTGGCTGATGGGACTCGAACCCACGACAACCGGAATCACAATCCGGGACTCTACCAGCTGAGCTACAGCCACCACTTGAAACCTTATGACCAGAAAGCGGGGGGCACTGGCGTGCCCGACAGGAATCGAACCTGTAACCCCCAGCTTAGAAGGCTGGTGCTCTATCCGGTTGAGCTACGGGCACGTTTCTGACCGGGCAGACCATCGCTTTTCTGGTCGGGGTGGAGAGATTCGAACTCCCGACATCCTGCTCCCAAAGCAGGCACGCTACCAGGCTGCGTTACACCCCGGAGGGCCAGAACTATACCTATCAGGGGGTTAAAGGTCAATTTAGCCGCGGAGCTTTGCAGCAGCATAAACATTAGTTGCATGCCTGAATTATTTCTGATATTAAAGCGCACTTTTCCGGACCCGAACCTGTAAAAAATGGCATCCGAATTCCATACGAACTTCAAGCCGTACGTGCCGAAAAAGGGCGAGCAATACATGAGCCCGAAACAACTCGAGCATTTCCGGAAAATTCTCAACCAGCTGAAAGTCGAGCTGTCGCAGGACATTGACCGCACCGTGCACACGATGCAGGACGAAGCAACGGTCTTCGCCGATCCCAATGACCGGGCAAGCCAGGAATCCGATATGGCATTGGAGCTGCGCAATCGCGATCGCGAACGCAAGCTGATCAAGAAGATCGACGAAACGATCGGGAAGATCGACGGCGGCGAATATGGTTATTGCGAAAGCTGCGGCGTGGAGATCGGCCTTAAACGGCTGGAGGCTCGCCCGACAGCAACGCTTTGCATCGATTGCAAAACGCTGGACGAACTGAGGGAACGGCAAGTCGCAAAGTAAATTTTCTCGTCGCTTGCTGTTTCTGCGGCAAAAAGCACACCTAAACCCGGAACACGTCAACGCCCTTCAGCGAAGGGCGTTGTTACATTCGGCATGCCAGCTAGCCAGTTGTCATGGCTCGCTAAATGGAACTTTGTTTGCGGCATCCGGACCAATACGGGATGCGGGCGGCATCGCACGGTCTTAGGCATTGCGCGTCCGATGAACAATCAACCACCAAGATTGGGATCAGCATGTTCGATAAAATTCAAAATCCCCGCGAAATCCGGTTGCGCCTGAATTTGAACCAGCAGGAATTTTGGGGACAGATCGGTGTAACGCAAAGCGGCGGGTCCCGCTATGAGAGCGGCCGCAATATGCCAAAACCGGTGCGGGAACTTCTCCGTCTGGTTCACGTGGATCAAGTTGATCTGAAAAAAATCAATAAGGGCGATGTCGCTTTGATTTCGTACCTCAAGTTGTCTCAACCCGCGCTTTATCGCCGCCTGAAGTCCGAGGCCAGTACCCGCGGCACACGCCGGCGCGCGCGCCGCTAGGCGTCAGGGCGTTACTTTGACGTCCAGGCCCAGCGCACGAATGTGCTGGGCAAAGCTCTCCAGCGCCTCGGGCGGCAGCGGCGTGAGGCGCGATGCTTCCGGTTGGAAGGACTGCCTCGCAAGGCCGTAAAGCAGCACTCCCCGCAACGCAATCCCGTCGCGCAGGCATTCGCGCACAAAGTCCAGATATGCCTGACGCTCCCTGTCATCTGGACCTTGCCCATCGAGCGCAAACAGACATGTCTGGATCCATGTCGGACAAAGCCGCGCGGCAGCCGCCAGATGTTCGCGCACCCGGCTCATACTGACACGTGCGTTGTTGATTAGTCGGATGCCGGAATCGGTGGCGCGATCGATTTTGAACCAGATTTCTCCATTGAGCCGGGCCAGCTGCTTCACTCCGCGCTGAACATTGACCCGGTGCATCAGACTGCCATTGGTAATTAAAACAGTCTTTACCCGTTCAGGCACCTTCGCCAGATCACGGGCTTCACCAATCAGGTTGATGACTTCACCGAACTCCTTGGCGCTGGTAGGTTCTCCATTGCCCGACAGGGCAATGTCATTTAACCGCCGCGCCCCTGCGGGTACACGGGTCGTGAGAAAATCTCCGTGTATGACCTCCTCCAGGAAGCCAAGCAGTTCACGGCGCAATTGATCCATGTCGATCGGCGCTGGCGCGCCTTTGACCAGATCCGGGACCTGACAGTAGATGCAGCGCCAATTGCACGCGTTGTTGGTATTGAGATTGATGCCGACCGATACGCCGCCCGCTCGCCGCGACACCACGGGATAGATATAGAGCAGCCCCGCACTCGTACGGCTATGGTCAGTGACCGTCAAGCGGCTACGCACGGCTTCGGACACGAGATCGCTCCAATATACAGTCGTGAATTCACGCTTACGCGTCCCTCCGGCGCAGGAAAAGTCGGATAACGACATCCTGCACGTTGCTGGGCGTGGGAATCAGCGAGCTTTCAGATGTATTCAGTTTTAAAGCTCTCCACCGCATGCTTCCGGAATACTGCCAAGCGGAGAAAGCTCTGCTTAGTATGCCATGCCGCACGCAGGCTTTCGCGCTCGTAGCCCGTGCATTATGAGGGGGTTTCCGCGGCAGCTGACAAGAAACGCCAAACTCACACTTGATGTGCCGGAGCGGTATCTGCGACAGGCAACGACGTGCGGGCGCGCTCTCGAAACTCTGCTCAAAGACTCACTGAGACAGGAATTCAGCCGATCGCCCGCGAGGATTGATTAACATCTGCCTGAATGGGGTAACGCATTTCCACCTGTGCGCCACGTCGAGAAAGTTCGACCGATTCGGCCGCCGCCAGCACCTGCACATCGTCCCATTCGAGCCGGCGGTAAGCATCGCTGGTTTCGAACATCGACACTGCTTCCGCAGGATGTATCAGTATCGAAATTGACGCATGTGTTCCGGATATAGCGGCAGCTAGAACAAGTATCGCGGGAGCTGGGGCGGAGTCTGATATCGCAATCATTACCGCGGCTAGCACGTTACGAAGCGCATTCATCGAAACGCGCACGGCAGGCGCCTTTGCTTCATTCCTGATAGAAAAGCCACGCAGTTCGAAGTCCGTATGCAGCAATGCCAGACAATCTTCAATGCCGGCAGCAATAGTTACACTAGCGCTGTCCTCGTGAGTCAGCCAGGTCATTTCGGTTGTAAACGACTGCATCGCCGCCCTGGACATGCTGCTGACCCTTGCGATGCTTTCCCGCAAATTTTTAAGGTTTGGCGCGGCCTCTTGAATCTGCCATTCCAGCGCTTCCGCTATCAGCCCTATAGGGTGCAACTTGCCAACCACGCGATGCCGTATTGCTGGCGCTAATCGTCGCAATAGGGCATAGCGGGCAGCTTCAACTGCATGTTCGGACATTCTTGTTTTATTTTCGGTAAGGATTGTATTTATACAGCGTCGGCTTCCGGCTCTCTCCCGTCAGGGCCCGGCGCACGCCAAGCCGGCGCACCCGAGCCGTACTCCAGTGTACGGAAAATGATATCAGCGGCGTGCAACCGATTATGTAGGAGTTTTCCGACAACAGATTTCCGATAGGACGGATTACGCTCCGGCGCCTGCTCTGGCAGCATCCATATTGTGACGCGGCCCTTCTCCTTGCGGAAATCCAGGCAAGCGAAGCCACATTTCAAACAAGACGATCGGTGGAAAATGGGCGATAAAGAAGCCACTTACAGCCAATTTAGAACGTCCGGGCACCCTTTTGACGCTAGCCATGAGGCAACTCGAGAACAGCCTTCCAGGATCAAAATACTCATCGTTGATGATCACGCAATTGTCCGGGCCGGGTTGAAGCAGTTTATTGCAAACGAGCCCGACATGGTGGTTGAAGGAGAGGCGGATAGCGGTGGCCAGGCGCTGTCGATGATTCGGGATGGGCACTGGGATATCGTGATACTGGATGTTTCGATGCCTGATCAGAACGGTGTCGACACGCTGAGGCGAATCAAGAGTCTGGAACCCCAGTTGCCGGTCTTGATCCTGTCCGGTTTTTCCGAGAATCAATATGCAGTCAATCTGCTGCGTGCCGGCGCCAGTGGTTATCTCAGCAAGGATGGCGACTCGCGCGACCTCATCACTGCCATTCGCATGGTCGTGCAGGGAGGTAAGTACGTAACGCCGGCGCTGACAGAGATTCTCGTCAATGACCTCGCTGCCAGGCAGGAAGAGCGCCCACCGCACAGCCTGCTGTCCGAGCGCGAGTTTCAGGTCTTCTGCCACCTTGCTGCTGCGATTGGCGTATCCAAGATCGCACAGAAGCTGGGGCTTTCGGTAAAGACAGTCAGTACCTACCGTACGCGCGCATTGGAGAAAATGAAATTGACCAGTAATGCCGAGCTTACTCAATATGCCGTGCGGCATCGCCTTATCGATTAAACGCGCGTAAACGATCCGGACAGTATCGTGCGCCTAACCAGGGTGCGGGAACGTAAACCGGTGCAAGATGCGGCGCCCATCGTCATGACCCGCATAATCGATGCAGCCATGGACGCCCGAAAACGTCAGCCTGCTGCGCACCTGGTCGAAGCCGAAGCTCCTGAGCCGATAGCGCCGCTAAAGGTATTCCTGATTGATGAATCCCCGTTTGTGCGCGAACGCGTAATCGAAAAGATCACCTCGACGGGCCGCATAGCGCTAGCGGGCTTTGCGGATAATGAACGGACGGCCATAGAGAAACTGCAGGACGTTCACTGCGACGCAATTATTTTTCAGTTACCCGGCCGACACGGAACCTGGTCGCAGATTTTACGATTGCTTCGCGTTCGCGGTTCGTATAGGCCGTACGTGATCGTGTTCGGTGATTACGGACGACGGAACAAGCCGCAAGATTTGGACTACTTACGCGACATTCTGGAAGGTCTTTCGCCAGGCGGACACCGGCAATAAGCGATGTGCGACGCCTTCGGCGCTCATCCGATCATTTCCGGGGCGCACTTTTTGTTATGCGGAAACGGCGGGCTGGTGACGGCCGAGATACTCCTCGTCCTGGCGTGCGTAGGCTTCCGGCCCGGAAGTGTAGTCAGGAACTTCGCCGAAACTGATCTGCGAAGCGGCATCGGTTGAACGCGCCTGCCAGAGTTCTTCCAGGCCATTGCGCACCGGAGAACTGTTCAACCCGGCGAGCAAGCGGTTGAACTCCCTTTTGATCCCACCATAACATTCACATGCACGGGCTTCCAGCTTGAGCCGGTTGATTACGGTAATGCGGCCGCGCTGACAGTGGATCAGTCCCGCTACCTTCAGCTCGCCCAGCTCCTGGGTGATGCTTTCGCGCCTGACATTAAGCATCTCCCCGATCGATTCATGGGTCGTCTGAAGCTCGCTGGAAGGCAACCGGTCGAGGCTGGACAGGATCCACCGGCACAGACGTTGATGAATGGAATGGTGGCGGTTGCAGGCAGCAGTCTGGGATATCTGGGCCAGCAGTGACTGCATATAGCGCAGCAGGAGATGCTGAACAGCGGAAGACTGGGTGAAGCGTTTTTGCAACAGACCGGCTTCCAGGCGGAAGGCACTGCCCGCGTTGCGGACCAGAGCACGGCTCGGGATGGTTTCGCAACCGAGAAACAATTGAATGCCAATGAACCCTTCACTGCCGACGGTCGCGATTTCATCCGATGTCCCGTCGTTCATGATGTAAAGCATCGAAACAATGGATGTGGTCGGGAAGTAGACATGGCGCATCGCCCCGCCCGATTCGTAAAGTACCTTTCCCACCGGGAGCGCCACGAGTTCCAGGTGTGCCTTCAGTTCTTCGCAGCCTGAGCCAACCAGCGTGGCGAGCAGGTTGTTCGCGCGGATATCGACGCCATCACGCATGATAAACCCCGGCTTTCGGCAACAGGTCCACCGGGTGAAGTCCGGGCCGGGTGGTATTGGAGACTGATTCCGTCGCAGTCTCTGCCGGCAGATGCATGCTATGCCGTGATTCCGTATTGGTATTGTTTTCCATACACTGGCCTCTCAGGATGTACGTATGGGATCATCCCGAAAGGCCCTGTCCCGCAATATCAGTCAACAACCCCTTGAGGTGTAGGACAAAGCATGACAGCTCGTCCCTGAAGCCATGCAGGGCTCCGCAAGAGCGTTTTATTGGTTTGTCGCGGCAGGGCGGACTCCGGACCGGTGTCCGCGGAAGGCAGGATTCCAGATTTCACTAAGTAATGAGTTTATTTTTTATGGCGTAATACGTTAAATCGGCATTGCTTTTCATTCCCATTTTTTCCAGGATACGAGAGCGATAGGTGCTAACAGTTTTCACAGACAGAAACAGTTCGTCCGCGATCTGCGTAACGCCCTCCCCTTTGACCAGTTTGCAGAATATCTGGAATTCCCGTTGCGACAGTTCGGCGTGCACCGGTTGCTCGTCGTCCTTGATAGACAATCGGTCCGCAAGCATCTGAGCCAAGGCCGGGCTGACGTACTTCCGGCCTTGCGCCACCGTGCGGATTGCCGCCACGAGCTGCGCCGGCGCGGCTTCTTTGTTGACGTAGCCCGCTGCACCGGCACGGAGCAAATTAACCGCGTATTGTTCCTCGGCAAAGCCGGAAAGGATCAATACCGGCAATTCCGGACGGACATGTTTGAGGCTCTTGAGCGTGTCGATACCGCTGTGTCCGGGCATCGAAATGTCGAGCACGACCACATCGATTTCACTCTTTCTGATGTAGTCGATGACTTCCGCGCCGTTTGATGCCTCCGCAACTACATTGAGGTCGTCGTGGCCCGCAATGAATTGCCGGACTCCGGCGCGTACCACAGCATGGTCATCAGCGATAAGGATTTTAATCATGGCGATCGCAGAGAATTCCTAGCGTGTTTCGAATTCAGGTCGTTATTCGCCCTGT
>DATMZQ010000044.1:0-3860 GCA_035573615.1 Burkholderiales bacterium
AATTCCAGCTCGTTCGCGCGCGGCTGATAGCGTTGGAAGGGAATAGCCGCGATGCGGTGACAAATCTGGACCGGGCGTTGCAGGAACGAAAATTCAGCAGCGAGGTAGCGGTACGCTATGGTTTGGTCGTCGCTTTACTGCGCGCAGGTGATAAAGCTCGGGCACGTAAAGAAATGGCAACACTGAGCGCCTTGAAGCCTAAGAGTCCGATGATTGATGCGTTGGCCGCGCAAACACTGATTGCAGGGGGGGAAGTGGAAAAGGGACTGGCGGCCTATCGCGACAGTCTGAGGATTAACCCGAGCCGCACAGCGTTGATTTACGGCTACACAAACGCATTGCTTGCCGTTAACAAGCCGGCGGATGCCATTCAGTTTTTGAGCGAGCGAGCGGATGGCCGCCCTGCCGACCCTCAGCTTTATGAGTTCCAGGCCCGCGCGTATACGGCGTTGGGTAGGCGGCTGCTGCAGCATCGCGCGTTGGCAGAGGTTTACGCGCTACGAGGTAATTTGCCTGCGGCAATAGAACAGCTCCAGATTGCACAAAAGGCGGGAGACGGGGACTTTTACCAAAAATCCAGTGTCGAAGCGCGCCTGAAGGAGCTGATGGCGGCCGACAGCGAAAACCGGCACAAACCCTGACTGCCACAAGGCGTTAGCGTACTGAGTGCGTTCCGGCCAGCTGGGTTTGTTAATGCGCGCCGATGATAGCTAAATCCTCGCCTTACTGCCGCGTTTTCCTATCATAATGAAGTCTCCGGATGGCGCACAGTCCCGTTGTTGTTCGCATGGAAAAAATCGGCAAATACGAAGTCATCAAGGAGCTCGGCAGGGGAGCAACCAGCGTGGTTTACCTTGCCAATGATGCCTTTGCGCTGCGGCAAGTGGCCATCAAGCTGGTTCGCGCTGATGCACTTCGTGACAGGGAGCATGGCCGGCGTTTCCACAAACTGTTCCTGGCGGAAGCTTCTCTCGCTGGCAAGCTATCCCATCCACATCTGGTCGCCATCTATGATGCGGTATCAGACGAGGAAGGCAGCTACCTCGTCATGGAATATGTTGCAGGTGGGACTCTGGAACCACATACACAGCCCGACAAGCTTCTCACCATTACGTCAATTGTTGAAATCATCTTCAAATGCTGCAAGGCGCTCGACTACGCGCATCGGCACGGCATCATTCACAGGGACATAAAACCTGCCAATATTCTACTGACGGCGGAAACGGACATTAAAATTTCCGATTTTGGTGCCGCGTTATCGGTGACTTCCGAAACAACACAAGTCTCCGGAATCGGTTCTCCGGCGTACATGTCACCCGAACAGCTGCAGGAAACGACCCTCAATCATCAGACCGATATTTTTTCGCTCGGCGTGGTGATGTATCAATTGTTAACAGGTTCGCTGCCGTTCAAGTCGAGCAATAATTACAGCATGGTCTACCAGATTATTAATGTCGATCCCTCGCCGGCAAGCCTTTTGCGGCCTGACACTCCGGCGGTAGTCGACTTTATTGTGAAACGCGCTTTGGAAAAAGATCTGGCGAAACGTTTCCAGACATGGGAAGAATTTTCCCAGGCATTGGCGGATACCTTCAACAATCTACAGAAGCCCGAAGAAGTCGTACCGGAGACGGAAAAATTCAGTATCTTGCGCGCGCTCGAGTTCTTTACGACTTTTCAGGACGTTGATCTTTGGCAGGTGTTGCGCATATCCAGTTGGATAAGGCATCCATCCGGAAGTGAAATTATCAAGGAAGGCGATGTCGGTACAAGTTTTTATGTTGTTGCTACCGGAGAAGTGAAAATTACAAAGCAGGGAAAGCTGCTCAATATTTTAAAAACCGGAGAATGTTTTGGAGAGATGGCTTATCTCGGCAAGCGCGCCTTCCAGCGTACGGCGAGTGTCACGTCGGTGAACGACATTACCTTGATTGAAATCAGCGCGGAATCCCTGGAGCAGGCCACCGAAGGATGCAAACATGCGTTCAATGCGGCCTTTCTGCAACTGTTGGTTGGACGACTGGAAGGCGCCAATGCCCGTTTGTCCCAGTTGCTGCTCGACCGCAACATCAGTCTCTTCTAGTGCCAATCAAGCGCCTCTGTCCGCACGCAAGATGGCGATATTCTTCAGTTCAATGATGAAACGTAATGAACGCTGAACCAGGAATCAGTTGTGATCGGGAACTCGATGCTCGGGGGCTTAATTGTCCATTGCCGATCTTGCGGACCAAAAAATCACTCAATGACATGGCGTCCGGCCAGGTGCTCAAAATCACCGCGACCGATCCCGGATCCGTACGCGATTTTGAGGCATTCTGTAAACAGACAGGCAATCTCCTGTTGCTGTCTGACCATCGCAATGGCGAGTACGTTTTCATGTTGCGCAAGAAATAATGCCGCCGCCCAACATTGACAAATTGATCGTCAACTTCGACCGCGCACTGCGCACGCTTTTCGCCGGTGCTAGCTCTGTTCGCCGGTTCCCGGGCGGGGAACTGAATGAAAGCAATCTAGATGACAAGGACAGACGCAACGCTGCTGCGCTAATGCGCGTTAATCATGCTGGCGAAATTTGTGCGCAGGCGCTCTATCACGGACAGGCGCTGACGGCGAGGAATGCAGAGGTCCAACAGGCGCTGGAGTCAGCGGCAATCGAGGAAACGGAGCATTTGGCCTGGACAATGCAGCGCATCACCGAACTCAATGGCAAGGTTAGCGTGCTGAACCCGGTGCTTTATGCAAGTTCGTTTGCGATCGGCACGGTATGTGGACTGCTGGGCGACAAGTGGAATCTCGGCTTTCTGGCGGAGACGGAGAAACAGGTGGAAGGACACCTCGAAGGGCATCTCGACCGCCTGCCGCATGAGGACAATAGAAGCCGGGCGATCCTGCTGCAAATGAAAGAAGACGAAGCTCAACATGCCCGCACCGCACTGAGGCACGGTGCGGCCGAACTGCCATTGCCGGCCCGCAAAATGATGCGCGCGGCCTCCAAACTCATGACGCGCGTTACGTACTGGGTCTGAGACTAGGCCTCCACAATCGTGAAGTCGTGGGTAATTGCCGCCGTCTTGCCCAGCATGATGGAGGCAGAGCAATACTTGTGCGCCGACAACTCAATTGCCCGCTGCACATTCTCGGGCTTGATATTTCGCCCTGTAATCGTGAATTGGAAGTGAATGCGGGTAAAGACTTTTGGATCAATAGGCGCGCGATCTGCATCTATCTCAAGCACACAGTCACTGACGTCCTGCCGTGCTTTCTTGAGTATGGTAACAACGTCATATGCGCTGCATCCGCCGGCGCCTGCCAGCATGGTCTCCATAGGGCGCGGGCCCAAATTGCGACCACCGCCCTCCGCCGCTCCGTCCATTACTATGGCATGACTGCTTTCGGTTTCACCAACGAAGGCGACATGCTCGATCCATTTCACTCGGACTTTCATTGAGCTGGCTTCCAGATTTGCGTAACGGGCGCACATGGTAACAGCCATGGTTCACTGCGCTGCACATTCAGCGTGTTCACGTCGGTCGTAGGATCCGGTCGATCCACGAAGTGCGGCGTTTTGCTCACTCGTTATTCCGGTTTTTAGAAATGGAGGTTTTGTCACGCAAGCTCAGTTTTTTACGCCAAAACAAAGAGTTGAAACGTAATTACTGGGATTTTGGATCCGACTTGCGATAAAATGCGCAGTTATTCAAAAACCAGACAGGCTAGAGCATGGCTGACAGTGATGTCGATCGTGGCAAAAGACGTTTCCTGATTGCCACAACGAGCGTGGTGGGCGGCATTGGCGGGGCTGCCGCTATCGTTCCATTCGCGATGAGTATGGCTCCCAGTGCGCGGGCGCGGGCGGCCGG